>CAIJIZ010000318.1 GCA_903820735.1 uncultured Pirellula sp. | reverse complement strand
TCCTCGCGATTGGTATAGAGCTAACGTTGCGTAGTACCAGTAATAGAAATTGACTTCCGAGTCTCCAGGCAGTTGCTTGAGAATCATGCTTTGGGATTCCCCTAACGCTTGGGCCGAGAGTGGGAACCCCATCATAGCGCGAATCGCCAGAGCTTCGGCTGTCATCGGCGCTGTTGCTTGAGATGCAGCGGCCCTTCGTTCTGGTGTGATGTTCCGATAAACTGCAAGGCCTCCATGAGCACCTGTCGTTACCGAATCAAGAAAACGTTGCAAAGCGACCCGATGCTGACCTCGAAGCGGAGCGGCACCGCTACCTTGTGCGCTGTTGAGCAACATCGCTTGCCAACCAAATTGGCTTGTGTCCCCTGGATCATCGGTGGCAAAGTCGTATCTCCAACCCCCAGTCCGAGGATTCATCGCGTTGAGTGTGTACCTAACGGCTCCTTGAACCGAGTCGAGCAACATTGGATCGGCGGTGATGGCATAGGCTTCGGAGATCGCAAGTCCAGCCATGGCATGACTGTACATCCTTGAGAACCTCACGTTGGGGTCTTGTCCAATCTGGAGCCTCCCGGATAGATCCCCCGATGGAAATTGCTCTGCACGCAAGTAATCGAGTCCCCTTTGAATGTTCTGCGAATAGGGGCCTGAATCGAGGTGGGAATGACCAGCTCCTAGAAACGCCAAGACAGCAAGCCCAGTCATCGCGGTGTGCGCGTAGCGTCCAATCGACGATTGCTCTTGGTCAACAGTCCAAGCCCCATTAGGTTGCTGAGTACGGGCCAAGTATGCCAAAGCGTTGCGGACTGCAAATTCCGTCGAGTCATCTCCACCTTGTTGCAACGTATAAGCCATTCGATCGGGGCTGAATCGCATGCGGTAAGTTACGGGAACACGCTGCATGTCGAAAGCGGTTTGCGGATTGCGAACAGCGTTGCTCGCACCTACTGCGGAAAGCTCCTCTGATGCGACGAGCGAAGGAGATTCACCTGGGATGGTATCGGTAATTAAATCAGAAGCTTCGGTAGTAGGTTCCTCTGGTAGATCGTTCGGAGCGGCCGCAATCGAGAGTACCTCCGTGGATTCCATCAGCGCAAGGATATCGGAATCCTCGAGAGCATCGGGAATCGGAGCAGGTGGCGGGTCCACTTCGGCAAAGGTAGTATCACGATCCGACAAATTTGCGAATGCGAGCGTTGAGACTCCTAGTAGTTGATCGCCCGAATTTTCTGTACTTTGAGTCGAATCAGCTTGCACGTCACCCTCAGGTTCCGAAGACCAGAGGATATTTGCCGGAGCAGGGATTCCCACAGGAGTGTTCGTCGAATAGGGTTCAGGTCCGACTCCCCCAGGCAACCGAGTACTGTAGGCATAGAGAATTAGCCAGACGTGAGCGAGCAAGGCGATTGCGGCGCATTTCGTGAGGAGTTTTGACTGCCCGAGGCGCGACCATGTCATCGCCATAAGGCTTAAAGCAACGACTGCGAAGACACCTCCTAGCAGCATTGCCCAACGATGCTCGTTCATCGCATTCTCGCGTTAGGCATCGATGCGGCAGCGCTCGCCCAGCGAATGTCCTGCACACCGGACTTGCTGATCGCTTCCATCACAGCACTTGCTTGACCCACCGCTACTCCACTATCGGGTCGGAACCTCACTTGTAAATCCGGATAGTTACGGACCATTGGAACGAGGGTAGCAGTCAACTGCTCGCTCGTTAGACGGTTACCTTCAAATTCAATCGTTCCGTCGGGAAAGAGATTGACCGTCTTGGCCGAGGGGCGATCGAGCAGAGTCTCCGGCGAACTTGACTTCGGTAGCTTCACCGCAATTTGATGTTCTCCATCGGTGAATCGAGTTCCGACCATGAAGAAGATAATCAGCAGGAAAAGCACGTCGATCATGCTCGTGAGGTTGATACCGGGCAACTCTTCATCGTGAGTGGTTTTTAATGGCATAGTAATGAAACCTCATCGAATCGATCTGCTGTTGCAATTAAGCTGCTTTGCGAGAACGCCCTCGGGTTCGTCCTCCGTCGCTTTCTTGCAATCCCTCAGCACTGATGAGATCGACCAATCGCTGGGAGAAACCATCCATATCCATGATCAAACTATCGATGCGACCGATGAAGAAGACATAGACCGCGTAAGCTGGTATTGCAACCAATAGCCCGGCAGCGGTGGTTAACAACGCTTGACTGATACCCCCAGCAAGCAACTCCGGTTTACCCATAGCTTGCGCGTTGGTGATGTCGTTAAACGACTGAATCATCCCCAGGACCGTCCCCAACAATCCCAACAGTGGCGTAATGTTGCTGATAGCGAGAATCGTTCGCATGTTGCGACGCAATACATTGCACTCCCGCTCACCCGCATCAATAACTGCCTGCTCGATCTCCACCGCTGGCTTACCGTATCGCCGCAAGGCACCGAGAAGAACCCTCGACATTGGACTACCGTTCTTCTCGCATAATTCAATCGCTTCGTCCCGGTCAATCATCTGCTGCTGCAGTTGTTCGAGCAATCGGGAAACGAATGGGCGAGGGACAACGCGCGTACGCCTTAATGCAATCCAACGCTCAAAAGTAAAGACCATCAATCCAAAGGAGCATAAAGCGATCGGATACATCATCCAACCACCGTCATGAAATACACTAAGCAAACTTTTGCTGGGGACTTTGCCGTTCGCATCAAGCGAACCGGCATTCGTGCCGTTGCCACTTGCAAGCCCGTTGGTACTGTTGTTCGAATAATTTACGTTCGAACTTGGAGTTGGCAATGAAGCGATCCGCGGATCGTTCGATGGAAATCCCTGGTTCGCTTGCGAATTCTGCTGAACCTGCCCACCTTGGTAGCCACCCGCTCCCTGCGGATATCCTTGGGCCGGCATCCCATTGGGAGAAAAACGCGGACTCTGTCCATAAGCAACAGGACCGACGAAGCCCGGTCCAAAGACGCCAGACAACTGCATCGCCAACAGCATAGCAAGGGCTATCGAAGCGACGGATTGTCGATTACCAAGGTGCACTGTGAAGGAATTCATCGCTGTGGAACGCTTGTCGGACGCTGGGTCGTTTGTACGGGAGGAACGCTAGGATTCGTCAATGGAGTTCCGATGGCAGATCTACAATCAGCCAATTGCCTTTCGACAATCGTCTTCCATTGAGGATCAACGTCGAGGTTCAACACGTGATCAAACGCCGCTATCGCTTCGGTGTACCTTCGTTGCATCACAAAGGACTCGGCCGTCGCCCACCATGCTTTAGCCAGCAACTCTGCGGGAGGAGTTGGCTGCATGCGAACGATCGATTCAAACACCTGACGAGCTTCGTCAAACCTCGCGTTGAAAACCAAACAACGAGCGAAGAGATAATCGACGTAACCGCGCTCGTTGCATTCGGGAAAATGCGCACGAATGTCACAAACGGTCAATTCTGCCAAATCCCACTCCCCCCTAAGGATGGCAATTTCACTCTTCCACAGAAGGACTTGGGAAACCCAAGCAGGGGGTTCGCGTTGGGCAAGATAGGTAAGCAACGAAGGCTGCATCTGTTGCAAAAGCTCTTCGGCTCGCCCCCATCGCTGAAGCTGAACGCAGCACTCCAACTCGGACCGATCCAACCAACTGCGAAATGACTCGTTCGCTGACGAGATCTCTTCTATCGCCGAGTTTGCTTTAGAAGCCCCATCCGTATCAGATGCCACTTCGCTTTCTCTACGAAGTGCCCGAAGGGAATGCGAAGCCCAGACCCACTGCTTCTCGCGCAGGAAACACTTGGCTTGCTCCACCCGCGACTGCTCAACTCGTGATCGCAGACGCGCGACCGCTGCTTGCACGGCAGGTTGCACTGCTGCTTGATCGGCAGGTTGCACGGCAGGTTGATCGGCAGGTTGCACGACCTTCGGGCGAACGTCCAAATCCTTCAACTTCAACGCGACCTCACACTCCCAAACTTGCAACTCGCTTGGCCAGTCGCCATCGGCTATTCCACCATCAGTTATTTCGCCATCGGGCAGCTTGTCCAAATTGGATGTTTCGAAACCCGATTCCTTTTGCATCTTCGTCATAATGGCAAAGAATGTTGCTTCATATGCAAGCAAAGAATCAGGCACCGCTTGGGCGATCTTTTGAAACTTCTCGCGCGCACCGACCCATCGCTTGTTTTGGTAATCGTCAAGCGCAGAGCGATAAAGTGCCGGGACCGAAGTTTTCACAGGCCGATTCTCTGACGGCTCGTCTGCGTAAGCCCAAGGGCACAACAACTCGCCGATCGGGAGCAGGATTACGAACTTGAAGGTGATTTTGGGAAGAATGCCCATGGATTAACCGATGCTCAAGTAACAAATGACTGCAATTCAATCAACTTCACCATTTGAAAGCTTGGTTTTCTATCGGCATGCCATTCCATGAACCCACGCCGGTTTCCATCGATTGACTCCGATTCATCAACAGTTGCATTACCAATCCCCCCCAAACTACCCGGCTCAACTTCTGCCTACCCAACCTCCCCAGCGAGCCCAATTTTTGAGATTAACCAGCGAGGCGAAACCGCCCTCGGAACCAAGGTAAACCGAAGCGCTTTTGGTAAACCCGATTGCGTTGGCTGACCATTTTCTGCTACGAATTGCACACGATTCATCGCGTCGGAACCGTCCATCGCACGATCGTTCTTTGCTTGCGAATGTCGGACTGTATGAAACAGCCTTGTGTCAAGTTTTCCATAAGCCCCCGATGCACCGCTGCCCAATCAACCTGCTTGCATTGGTTTCTTGGGCTCTGGATTCTCGTATGCAGCGCAAGCACCTTCGGTTGCCGGATCCTCGATCGCAATCCAAGAAACCAATCGCTCGTATCCGCACGACAACTATCCCTCAGAGGCACTGAAGCGTATCAGCGAGATCGCGTGCAGGACGCCGAGCTGCTTTTCACCCAAGCTTTAACACAGTCTCCCTACGACGAACGAGCTCACTGGGGATATTCAAACACATTATGGAAGCAGGGTAGTAAGACAAAAGCAATCGAGCACATGAGCGAAGCGTATCGGCTATCGGGTCGAAACCCCGACTACGCCGTGCAGCTCGGTGAGATGCACCTTGAGCTCGGTCAATGCGACTTGGCAAAGCAATTAGCGCTCGATGTCCTTTCGGCCAATCGCAGCCACGCGAACGCTTGGGCTCTTCTCGGTGATGTTCATGACCGGCAATCGGACTGGCCGAGCGCTTTGGAGTGTTATCACCACGCATTGATTCTTCGAAGTGATTTTCCCAAGGTTCAATTTTCCATCGCCGAGATATACCGAACCACGGGACGCCCCGAACGTGCTCTTGCTACCCTCGACCACATGGCAGACCTTCACGTCGCAGTGGTCGACACCCCGGAACACCTCCTGCTTCGCGGACTCGTTTATGCCGATTTGAATCGCACGCGCGAAGCATCCGAACTACTAGCGAAGTGCTCCGAGAGACTAACTCCAGAGGAATGGGAAAAGCAGCTTCAAGTAGTTGAAGGACAAGTTCGATGCGCGGATTTGGTCCAAGCCCGGATGGCGATGGGCAGAATCCCAGAGTCGTATGCTTCGGCGGGCAATTCGGCGGGCAAAGTAAGTTACTGGCAGAACAAACTCAACGATGATTTCTTGCGATTAGCCAACGCTACGAGCCCCTTGGGCAGCTCAAATCCATCCGCAGTACACGGTTTAGATTCGGTGATCATGCCACCTTTTTCTGCCATGCCCGAGCCGAATCGCGTTGAGAATCCGAACGCTCAAAGCACGGGCGGCACACTCAACAATCCAGGAACTCCGCCACTGGATTCGAACTCGTCCATCAAAAACAGTTATCTTACAGAGCCCCCCCGAATGCCCCGCACCATTCGCTAACGCCCTTGCAAAGTCTTTAAACCCACCAATTGCCCCCTGCGAACCGCTTCGTGTGCAGTTTCGTCCATTCTCAAAACGGCGGGAATCGGTAAGATTTTGCTGATAAATTTCCTTGAGCCAGGCGTCGCCCAACGCGATCCGCCTTCCTCGCTTTCCCTCCCCAAGTGTGCCTTATGCCTCTGATCGTCCAAAAATTCGGTGGAACCAGCGTCGCAACTCCTGAGAAGATCCAGTCTGCTGCACGGAAAGCGATTCGCGCCCAGAACGAGGGCAATCAAGTCGTGGTGGTCGTCAGCGCGATGGGGCATCAAACAGACCATCTGATCGAACTCGCTCGGCAAGTCAACGGCGAGCCACCGGCGCGCGAGATGGATATGCTCTTGAGCACGGGCGAGCAAGTCAGCGTAGCGCTGATGGCGATGGCGATCCATGGTTTTGGCAAGCAAGCGATTTCATTGACCGGTGCGCAGATGGGAATTCGAACGGATAGTTCGTACACCAAAGCACGGATTCGAACCATCTCCACAGATCGCATCCGCCGATTGCTCGACGAGGGGAACATCGTCATCGCGGCTGGATTTCAAGGTATCGATGACGACTTTAACATCACCACTCTTGGACGTGGTGGTAGCGATACGACCGCCGTCGCTCTAGCTGCCGTTCTCGGTGCAGATGCTTGCGAGATCTACACTGATGTCGATGGTGTATACACAACCGACCCACGCGTGCTACCTGAAGCGAGACAGATGGGGCTGATCAGCTACGACGAGATGCTTGAACTCGCGAGTCTAGGAGCGAGCGTGATGCACAATCGCTCCATCGAGTTCGCCAAGAAGTTTCATGTTCCCATACGGGTTCGCAGCAGTTTCTCGGACGCTCCAGGTTCGATGATTGTCGGAATCCCCGAATCCCCATCCGTCCCGGTCTGCGGCGCGGCTTTAACGCGCGACGAAGCTCGTTTAACAATCAAAGGTGTGCTCGACTCCCCAGGGATGAGCTACGAGATTTTCAAACGTCTTGCCGATCGAAAAATTACGGTCGACATGATCGTTCAAAACATCGGCATGGATTCCCGTGCTGATATATCGTTCACCGTCCCAAGCGACGAACTGCGCGATGCACAACGCGCCATCCAAGAAGCGATGCCGATTGTTCAAGCATCGGAAGTAACGGTTGACGATGCGGTGGCAAAAGTTTCCGTCGTTGGACTTGGAATGGCCGAACAATCCGGTGTGGCTGAGAAAATGTTCGCCGCTTTAGCAACTGCCGGTATCAACATCCAAATGATCACCACCAGCGAGATCAAGATCAGCTGCCTCGTCGAACGTGCCATGGGAACCCAGGCTCTTCGCGCAGTCCATCAAGCTTTCGAACTCGACAAGAAGCCCCAAGATGCCAACAAGTGGCTGATCGGACAATCTCAGCAGCAAAAAGAAAGCCCAGACGAAGTCGTCGAACGACTGCGATCAACGAACCTCGAACAACTGACCTTGCTGGATATCTCTCTTCTCGATCACCAAGCCCGTATTACCCTCAGCGGTGTCCCAGATACTCCAGGCTTAGCCGAAACCGTCTTCCGCGAAATCGCGGCCGCCGGGGCAGTGGTCGACATGATCGTCCAAAGCTGCGACGGATACCAAGGGGAGACCGCAATCAGCTTTACCGTTCCTCAAGACCAACGAACCCGCTGCCTCGAAGTCCTCGAGCGCGCAGGGTACGGCGTGCGACG
>CAIJIZ010000317.1 GCA_903820735.1 uncultured Pirellula sp. | reverse complement strand
GGGCGAACCGAACGATGCGTGGTTTCAACCAAGTATGATTTTGGCCTCTGCGGGGACGGGGAAAACGTACCAGCTCGCTTCGCGTGCCGCGCGGTTGTTGTTTACAAACCAACCACTCGATTCGATTCTTGCAACGACCTTCACCCGAAAAGCTGCTGGAGAGATTCTTCATCGAATTCTCGGTTGGCTCTCGGAGGGAAGCCAAAGCGAGGCCGGTCTGCAGAGACTTCGTGAAATCATTTCCCCGTTACAAATCGAAAAGGAACATGTCCGATATCAACTTGCTCGGCTTTGCTCTCATTTGCACAGATTCCGAGTAAGTACACTCGATAGTTTCTATTCGCAGCTTGCGAAATCGTTTGCACTCGAGCTCCGAATGCCACCCGGCTGGACGCTTCTCGATACTCCCCAAGAGGAAATTCTCAAACGCGAAGCGATCACACAGTTATTCGATACGATCGAACATCGACACTTGCGAGAATTGATCGCTCAATTGTCCAAAGGGCAAGCGGTACGCGGCGTACGAGTGGAAATTGAAAATGTGATCAATGATGCCTATGAGCTTTTCCGGCAGGCTCCTAAGGAGGCTTGGACGAATCTGCCAACGCCAGCGGCTCCGGAACAAACGAGGCTCGACAAGGCACTAGCGGCACTTGCAAGCATGGAGATGAAGAACAAGAGTCAGAATTCGGCGAAGGAACTGGCCAGAACGATTTACCTTGCGAAGGATTGGGAGAGCTTTTTAGCGAAAACCATCGTTTCTGCATGTCAGGAATCGGTACCTACATTCGGTCGCTCCGAGTTACAAGACGACTACGTTCACGCTATGCGGGTTCTAATTCAGCATGCGTTGAGTGTCTTGGGTGCTATAAGGAGCAAACAAAATATTGCCGCTTATGAGATCCTGGCTATTTATGACAAATGCTTGAACCGCCTGAAGCAACAACGACGAGTGGTTACCTTCTCCGATATCTCTGAACGACTTGCGGCATGGATGAAATCCATCGTCGAAAAGCATGAGGAAAGCCAATCGAAAGAGCCTCTCCCTGAATTGGAGAGCATTGCACACCGAATGGATAGCCCGATCGATCATCTCTTGCTCGATGAATTCCAAGACACCTCGCCAGCCCAGTGGCAGATTTTGAAACCCTTTGCAGAAGCCATCGTAGCGAATCAGAATCGCAACAAGAAACGGACTTCGTTCTTCTGCGTGGGGGATACCAAGCAAGCGATTTATGCTTGGCGCGGCGGCGTTTCCGAAATCTTTGAATCTGTCGGTGAGCAGATTCAGAACATTCATAACGAAAAACTCGCAGAGAGTTATCGAAGTTCACCAGTGATCATGAAGTTCGTCAATGAGGTATTTCGGGGATTGGCTCGTCACCCCAATTATCTTAGCGATGATGAGGCCAAAGCCCCAGAAGGTTTTACGCACCCAGCTATCGATCAATGGGTTAATCGATATTTCATCGATCACTCGACTCAGCGCCGCGAGCTACCTGGTGTCGTTGAAATCTGGAATGCTCAAGAGCGTGAATCCGAAGTGGAGGGTGAGGAATCGTTCTACTCGATCGATGATGACATCGCAGATGCAATCGCTGATCTGCATCGGCGATCAGATTCGATTACCATTGGTGTCCTTACCCGCACGAATACCGATGTCGCCAAACTGATCTCGCTATTGAAGGATCGTGGTGTGGAAGCCAGTCAGGAAGGGGGGAATCCACTGGTCGATACCGCGCCGGTACTTGTCGTTTACAGCGCCTTGCAACTTGCCGAACACCCAGGTGATTCCCTCGCATATTTCCATGTGATGAACTCCCCGTTGAAGTCGTATTGGGACGAGGAGGTCGCCAAAGATCCGGTACAGATTTCCTGTACTCTTCGCGCCAAACTCGACGCGATCGGATTCGGTGCTACCGTCAGCTTACTGGTCAACCATATTGCTCCCGAATGCACCGAGCGAGATCAGGAACGATTGCTGCAACTTGTCGACCAAGCATACCGCTTTGACGCTGCCGAGCAGTCTCAAATTAACGAATTCCTCGATCGTATCGAATCAACGCGCGTTGCTCTTCCGGGAGAGAGTAAAGTTCGTGTGATGACAATCCACCAATCGAAAGGTTTGGAGTTCGATGCAGTATTCATCCCCGCGTTAGACCAACAGATCGTCAAGCAGTCAGCGAAGCTCATCGCGATGCGCGCGACTCGAACCGGCCCACCGATTGCAATTATGCGAAGTGTCAGCAAGGAGCTTCGAATGTATTTGCCAATCGAATGGCGAATCGCATGCCAAGAAGCGATGACGCAGCAACTAGGAGAAGCATTGTGCTTGTTCTACGTGGCTTTGACGCGAGCAAGAAATGCTCTTTACCTGTACGCCATGCCGAGTAAGAACCCTGTCAAGCAATGGGGTTCGGCGCTTCAGTCCGTCTTTGGTGACGAACAATCCCGTATCCAACCCGGAGCTTTGCTCTGTCGATTGGGAGAAGTCGATTGGGTCGAAAAGCTTCCGAACAAAAACAAGGAACGTGAGAAGGTCCATCCGCCTAGGTCATCCGAAACAAGTCGGAATCTTTCGATCGAGTTGGTGCGACCTGCTGATGGTAGAAAGGGAACAAAATGGATGGCTCCAAGCCGACCGGATGCCCAAGAGTCAACCGATAGCCCAACGCTTGAGCCCCTTTATCAGGTATGGAAAGAAGAAGATGTCAGCGGCATTATCATAGGTAAAGTAGTTCACCGTTGGTTTGAAGAGGTTTGCCCGTGGATCGAAGATGTGCAGCCTGATAAGTCTGAACTACTTCGGCTTGCTGCCACTGCGTTGACTCGCGATGAGATGACCCAACTTCGTCTTGAGCAAATCGCCGATCGATTCCTTGCTTACTGCAATAGTCCCACCATTCGACAAATGCTCAGTCGCGATCGCTACGCATCATGGCATCAGCCAGCACCGTTGAGGTTGGAAGTTACCAACGAGAGACGTCTGCTTCAGTGGATGGACGGACAACTCATCCGAGGGATCATCGATCGGTGCGTTTTGGGATTTGACGGATCGTCCGGAGGGAAATCAACGGGTGGGCGAGTTGTGCGCGCGGAGATTATCGATTTCAAGACGGACCTCAGACCGCAGAATGTCCCCCTCCAACAATGGATCGAGGAGAGAACGCAGCATCACAAGTTCCAGCTACAAGCCTATCGAAAGGTCTTGTGTCGGCAGTTCCGATTGCATCCCGAAATGGTAACGCTGAGCCTAGTGCTGCTCAGTGAGCCTGTCGTGGTGCCGATCGAATAACTGCAGGAAGATGACGTAGCCGGTTTTCGATTAAGCGCACGAGCACCATTTTCACGGAGCACGAGCACTGTGTTGCAAACCTGAAACAATTCAGTGCTCGACACCAAAATATCGGAAGAACCGAGTTTTTCAGAGTACAATTATCGCGTGCCCTCGACGACTACTGATTCTGGTATCTCGCTTAGTGACTTCGAAAGAAGCAATCCCGCAATTTGACTCATGGCATTTTCTGAAAACGACGCAGTAACACCGAACGATAATTCATCAAAAGACTTGAAGCCCAAAGATCAAGTCGCAGTTGAGTAT
>CAIJIZ010000316.1 GCA_903820735.1 uncultured Pirellula sp. | reverse complement strand
TCAGCGGAGGTGCCTTCCCCTTCTGCGGCTGCTGGTCCTTGGTTGATGGAGTTCACCACGATCAGAGCGTCAAGCGGCGTCGCAAACCCATCGCCATCAACATCGATAAACGGAGGATTATCTGGCGAATTCGGCGGAAGCTGTGCTTGTCCTGGATGCGAGTTGATGTAGTTGATCACTTCGAGTACATCCAAAGGAGATACCGATCCATCCGCATTGACATCCAATCGATTCTCTTGGTTTTGGAATGCCGAGTAGAACGAAACGGTCACTGTAGCGACATTGCTCAGCATTTGGTTCGCATCCCGGTAATCGTACTGGAAGACGATTTGAATCGGAGAGGCGACGTCGTTGGTGTAGAGGATTCGACCATCGGGCATGACGCTGGCAACACCTGCGGTTGGCGTTGTGACAATTCGCACTGTTGATGGATCGATGGGTGCACCTTGGCCGGAGTCATTCGCCAGAACGTCCATGGTGATCGGTCGACCGTAGGACGTGACGAATGCATCATTGGTTGCGAAGGGAGGGAACTCCACCATGTTATTGACCATGATGATAAATGGTTTCTCGAAGGTCAGGCCACCGGCATCCGTTGCGCGAACTCGAACGGAATAGGAGTCACGTTTCTCGAAGTCGAATCTCGCATTTGATTCGAGTCGATTACCCACGATCTTGAATTGCGAATTATCGAATCCACCTGATCCGTTCACTAATGTATATGTAGCACTGTCGCCCGCATCGACATCGGTTGCGTTCAAGAGGCCGACCAATGCTCCTGGGGCCAAGTTTTCGTTGACCGACTGATTGCTCAGAAGGATATTCGTTGGTCGCTCGTTGACATTGGTGACGCTAACAGCAACCGGCACATCAATCGATGCACCTGCAGCGTCTACGACTCGAATGGTCGGGAGATAGTTACTTAGGGTTTCAAAATCGAAAGATTGCGTTGCAATTAGCTGGTTGCCAAGAATCGAGAATTCCGGCCTGGTTCCGATAAGGCTATAGGTAAAGGTATCCGCGAAATCTTGATCGATCGCGGACAGCAAACCTATGACTCGGTTACTTCCTGCGTTCTCAGGAACGCTCGATGGAGTCAAACTCACACCCGTTGGAGAATCGTTGCGGTCGAGAACTTGGACAACGAAATTGCTGACCAATTGGTGACCAACGGAGTCGGTGGATTGCACTCGAATGGCATAGGATGCTTTGGTTTCGAAATCGAAAGCACTCTTCGCGATCAACCGATTCCCTTGAATTACGAACGCGGAATTATCTGCTGAGCCGTTTCCTGAAACGAGTGCATAGGATGTTACTTCATTGGTATCCGGATCGTTTGTGGAGAGCAATCCGATTTCAAGTGCAGAGCTGTTTTCTGCAATCGAAGCGTTGCTCAGTGCCAGAATCGTTGGGACTTCATTCACATCGAGAACACGAATCTCGAAGTTTCGATCGAGGAATTGGCCGGCAACATCCGTCGCTCGCACTTGGATGTTAAACAGGGGTCTTGTTTCAAAATCAAATTGACCATTGGTTAGTAATTGGTTACCGGAGATCGCAAAACGACTGTTGTCCAGTGCGCCGGATACCAAGGAGAAAGCTACAGGGCCAGCAAGATCAGGATCTGTAGCCGTGAGCAAACCAACCACGGATCCACTGGGGCTGTTTTCATCGAAGGATGATCCGATCAGCGTCAAATCGACTGGTGCTTCTTCCACGTTCGATACGTTGATCGCAAAAGGCTTGGTAATCGCTAGTCCCCCTGCATCCACTGATCGAATGATCAAGTTGTAGGTAGCTTGCGATTCGAAGTCTAGGCTTCGAGTGGTTCTCAAAGAATTACCAACAATGGCGAAGGCTGTGTGGTCCGAGTTGCTGCCTGATGGGATCAAACTGTATACGAACGTGTCAGGAGTGTCTGGATCGAGAGTAGACAACGAGCCGACCTGGGTGTTGGCAGGAAGGTTTTCGTTGATTGTCATGTTTGAAAGCAGAATGTCGGTCGCAACTTCGTTCTGGTTGATGATTTGAACGGTGAGGACTTTCTCGATTGCTCCACCTGCCCCATCGTTTGAACGGACTCGAATGGAGTAGCTTGGTTGAAGTTCGAAATCGAGTGAATCGTTAGCTACGACGTCGGAGCCATCGATCGAGAATTTACTGTTACCCGAGTCTCCTGTGCCGCTGACAAGGGTGTAAGAATGCAGATCGGATGGGTCCTCATCGGTTGTACTGAGCGAACCGACAATCATTCCAGGAGCATTGTTCTCGATGATGCTCGAAGGTTGCAATCTGATATCGGTGGGTACATCGTTTTGATCGATGACGTTGATAATGAAATTCTGCTCCAAGCTCAATCCTGCAGCATCAGTACCTCGAACTCGAATAGCAAGGGTTGGCTTCAGTTCGTAGTTTAGCGGCGAGATCGCAAAGATTCGGCCGTCGGACATGACTTGGACGAGACTGTTGTCTAAGTCACCTTGTCCTACCACTTTCGCGAAAGACACCGTGTCCCCGGCATCGGGGTCGCTAGCGATTAGTTGTCCGATGGGGGTTGAGACAGCTTGGTTCTCGAAAGCGGATTGGGACAAACGAATGCTGGTTGGAGCTTCGTTCACGTTGACAACGGTGATCGTGAAGGCGTTTTCGAAGCTTAATCCGGCAGCGTCGGTTGTTCGAATACGAATGCCGTAACTTGATTTCGCTTCGAAGTCGATTGAAGTTGCAGTTTGTAATTGGTTGCCCGATAGGGAGAATGCCGCGTTATCGGCGGAACCCGTTCCTGGGACGAGGGTGTAGGTAAATGAATCCAATGCATCTGGATCTAGGGTGGTTAGGGTGCCGACCACCGTACCGATCGGTATGTTCTCCGACATCGTGGTCCTGCTTAAGATGATCGCGACTGGGGATTCGTTCACGTTTGTGATCTGGATCACGAACGTTTTCTCGGTAGATAGTCCTCCTGCGTCGGTCGAGCGAACTCGCAAGCGATGTAACGGTTGCGTTTCAAAATCCAACGCCGCGTTGGTGAACAGACCATTGCCGGAAATCTGCCATTTCGCGTTATCGGTGTCTCCAGTACCTGGGACGAAGGTGTAGGTATAGGAATCCGTGTCGTCTGCATCGATGGTTGAGAAGTTTCCAACCAGCGTAGGGACTCCGATCGGTTGATTCTCTGCGACCGTATTGTTGGACAAGAGAATATCCGTGGGTTGGTCGTTAACATTGAGGACCGAAATGTTTAGGACTGATTCGGTCGAGAATCCACCGGCATCGACACTGCGTACTCGAACGCTGTAGCTTGATTTGACGTCGAAATCGAAAACTTCTCTCGTGCGCAATCGGTTACCCGAGATTTGGAAGGAGCCGTTATTCGCATCACCTGCTCCGGCGACGAGCGAATAGGTAAAGCTATCGCCAGCATCGGGATCTGCGGTGTTGAGAGATCCAACTAGAGAATTAATCGGCAAGCGTTCCGCGACGGTACTTGGGTTTACAGAAACCGAAGTTGGAGTTTCGTTTACATTCGTGACACGAATGGTAAATACGCGTTCGATACCTGCACCGAATTGATCTTCCACACGAGCTCGAATGCTGTAGAGACTCTTGGTTTCGAAATCAAAGGAACCTGAGCTGTAAATATCGGTGCCCATGAGAATAAAGCTGCTGTTGTCTTCGCTACCTAAGCCTGTGACAAGGGAGTAGGAAAGCACAGCACCAGAGTCCGGATCGGTACCTTGTAGGGCACCGATGAAAGTGTTGCTCGGAAGATTCTCAGCGATGGTGTTTCCGGTAAGAATCAGTGAACTAGGCAATTCGTTTCCATCGAGGACTTGGATGACAAATGGGGATTCAATGAATCCTCCGACCCGGTCGGTTACACGAACACGAATGTTGTAAACGGACTTCGTTTCGAAATCGAAACTCTGGAACGATCGCAGTTCGTTGCCGACGATATCGAATTGCAGGTTGTCTGTGCTGCCAGCCCCGGGTTCGAGGGTATAGATATGGCTATCTGCAAAATCTGGATCGTTGTTGCTGAAGAGACCGATTACGGTTCCTGCAGGTGAATTCTCCAAGAGTGAATTGTTTGAGAGGGAAAGTACCGTTGGGATTTCGTTGACGTTGGTTACATCGATGCGGAAGATGCCTTCGATGAACAATCCGCCCAGGTCAGTGCTGCGAACGCGAATGGAGAGTTTATTGAGTTGTTCGAAATCCAGGTTTCCGTTTAGGAGGATTTGGTTAGCGGAGATTTTGAACAAGTTGTTGTTCGCATCACCTTCCCCTGCCACGAGAGAGTAATTGAATTGCGTGTCGGTAAGGGTGTCTGTATCCGTGGTTGAAAGTACGCCTAGTACCGTATCGAGTGGGGAATTCTCCGCGATACTTCTGCGCGATAGTCGTACCGTCAGAGGAGTTTCGTTGACGTTGGTGATTTGGAGCGGGAAGACTTGTTCGAAGGCAAGTCCACCGGCATCACGAGTAACAATGCGTACGGAGTAGTTTTGGCGACTTTCGTAGTTGAAAACGTTGGAGGTTCGCAACTCGTTTCCAACGATGTTAAACAGAGTGTTGTCGTTATCACCAGCACCGCGAGCGAAGTAATAAGAGAAAGTGTCTCCGTCATCGGCATCGGTAGTCGAGAAGGCACCGACGAGGGATCCAACTGGTGAATTCTCGGCAACGGTATTGTTTGACAGGGCTAAGGCAGTTGGAGGATCGTTGACGTTAGTGATATTAATCAGAACATTTCGTTCTACCGACAACCCGCCAAGGTCCGTGGATCGCAACCGGGTGGTATAGGATTTCTTGACGTCGAAATCGTAGGAACCATTGGTATAGAGTTGCGAACCGACGATTGAGAATTGAGCGTTGTTATCGTCACCTATGCCGTTCGCAAATTCGTAACGAAATACGTTGTCTTGATCAATGTCGATTGTCGAAAGATCACCGATTAAAGTACCCAGTGGAGCGTTCTCGGGAACGGTGTTTGGGCTCAAACTAATTTCCGACGGTGCTTCATTGACGTTGAGGACCGCGATCTGGATCGACTGGCGGCTGGTCAGGCCGCTGGTGTCGCGGGCTTCGAACAAGACACTGAGCAATCGCTTTGATTCGTAATCGAAGCTCGCATTCGAATAGAGGGCATTTCCAGCGAGGTAGAACGAAGCATTGTCTTCGCCGCCGGGACCGGAAACGATAGTGATGACGGTCGAGTCCCCTGCATCCGAATCGGTCGAAGAGACGGTTCCGATGAAGGTGTTTGTGGGGAGATTCTCACGGATTCGGCTATTGGAAATGATCACGGAGGCTGGAGGCTCATTGACGTCGGTGACATTGATCACGAACGGTTGCTCGAGGGCTAGTCCACCGCGATCGACAACGCGGATGCGGATGTTGTACGCGCTGCGGGCTTCGAAGTTAAACGTTACCGCCGAGTAGAGTTTGTCTCCGACGGTTTGGAACATGATATTGTCTTCGCCGCCGGGGCCTGCGACGAGCGAGTATGTCAACGTATCGCCAAGGTCAGGGTCGTCGTTCGAGAAGGTACCGATTTCATAACCTGCGGGCTCATTTTCGGGTAATGAATTCCCAGACAGGGTGATGGTTGTGGGAGATTCGTTGACGTTGTCGACAAGGATGGTAAGGATTTCTTCAACGAACAATCCCCCTTCATCCGTTGATCGGACGCGAACAGTTAGAACG
>CAIJIZ010000315.1 GCA_903820735.1 uncultured Pirellula sp. | reverse complement strand
GCTCCGTTATTTCGCTCGACGACGAATAGCTAAGCACGTGCTTGTCGAGAAGCTTCAAAACTTGTTCGCGAGCTTGCTGATCCATAGCCGATCGGCTTTGTTCAAGTGAGGATTCGACGGAACTTTCAATGGCGATTCGCAAATACTCTTCATCTATGACGTTATCGCGAACCCAAGCAGGAGCGTTCGCATCCCAGATTGGTTTGTCCAATTGATTCGATGAGAGCTTGCTATCCGCGGTTGTGGGTGAAACAGTTGGGTCGCTAGTGGGAGGTACACGTGAAACTGTGTTTTTCGGATTTGATCGATTTGAGCTGTTTCGATCGAGTTCTATGATCTCTTCATCGGACGAGACTTCACCGGCACTAGTTTTTTTGCTTGAAGGGTCGGTGGATTTGCTTGATCCCAAGAATGGGACACTCTTCGACACGTTATTCGAATTGGAAGATTCAGTTGGTCCACCTGGCCACGTTGAGAACTCTGCAAATGCTTCACGCATCGCCTGTTTCACATCGCGAGATATCTGGTCTTCGGTTGCATTCGGATCGAGCGTCGAAGAGACTTCGTCAAGCTTCTCTGCAACCCGCATCAGGGACTTCGTCATCCATTCCAGCGATTGTCTTGCTGAATTATAGGTTGGGTTAACGGTATCCGAATCTTGATTGGAAGCGGAGCGTGCGCTATGGCTTGCAACGACCACAATAGCCATTACTCCCAAACTAACGAGTAATCTCGAACGCATAGTCACATCCTTCGGGTGGGCTGTTGGTCCGTCGATTTCGAATGTTGCTTTGCAATTCGAATCGGATTTTTTTTCGCTGTTCATATCCCGGACTCCAATGGTGTTGCAACAATGCGGAACGTCAAGAATGCGGTGTGGCAATTACGCATCCTGCAGCCGGTGGTGATAATTTGGGTTGTTCGGATCGATCCAAGGGGAAGCGACTTGAACAGCAAGGGACGTAATACCCGCGAACCAATAAGTCCAAGGGGATGGAAAATAGAATAGCAACTGCACCAGTGCAGCGGCGATCATACTCCAGCAAATGATCCAGTATGAGATTTTCTTTCTTCTCAAAATGTCCGACTGACGCCACCATCGAACGATCCAGAAGAGCAATCCAAAGTAGGCCATATGTCCTGCAAGTGTTGGGATTCCTTGGGGGTCGTAAAATCCTTTCCAAGTTCGGTTGTAGGTGTTCTCGAGAATATTCTTATCGTCTATGTTAATTTGAATTCCAGCATTCGGATTCGAAACCGCTTCCCAAGGTACCAAGAGATACTCACTGAGTTGGAAGCTCACGGCACCGAGAATTAGTCCGGCGACGAACATTGCGAATCGAAATGCGATGGAATCTTCGGTTCGCTGCTCCCATCTTCGAGCAAGGGATAGGATTGTCCAGGTAGATAGGACCGACATGATTCCCATCCAAGCGACGGCAGCCCAGGGGGGAGCAGTTCCGAGTTCCGGGCGACTAGAATTTAGAAATCCGGCATTGATGGCCAGGAATCCACCTACTGCAGCGAGTACCGCCGAAACAAGGCCTCCGAAACTTAAAGCTCGAATCCACTCATGTCCAACAACCCAAGGATTGCGAGTCGCAAGCTCCATCCGTTGAATATCACGCCACCTTCGTAGCTCGGTTTTCCCTTTAGGGGGGCGAGGCCGAGGCGAGGGGAATTGATTGGTCGAAATAGTTGCCGTGCTGGCTTTAGTCTGTTCCCAAGATACGGTTTTGGATCCAGGGTTCCAGGCCCGAGGGTTTTCGTAACCGACGGTCTCTTGCAGCGCTGCGGCGTTAAATGCGCTAGCTCGAGCGTTCTGAATGTCTTGAGGAGTTACGTGTCCGAAGAACCATAGCGAGTAATAGACTGCATAAGCGAGTAATCCCCAAGCAGCGATGATTCCCAATGCTGAGACCCATAGGATTGCGGCGATTGCAAGAATCGCGACGAGCACTTGCGAATCAGCGTTCTTTTTCGATTGCTTATCTTTAAGCTTCTTGGCATTGGTACTCGCATGCAATCCGCTGATGGTGTTTCGAAGCATTAGGTAGAGTGGCTCACGCTCCATCATCATGCGATGACCATCTATCCCCAGCGTGAAAAATGCGTTGAGTCGCTCAGTAGGCGAAAGCTGGTTTTGGGTAGTTGTTCGTGACGTCGGGCTATCGAATCCATTTTGGCGATTTGCAGTCTGGGCAGATGTTGCATGCCGAGTTGTTGCGGAGTTTCGTTCGCTTTCAAAGGTGGCTGCGTAGACGGTAGCTCGTTCGTGAGGACGGTGAAAGTCAATCTGGGATCGCTGTGCGACGAATCCACCAGGCATCAAGGTGTAACCTAGATCGTCAAGTAGTTCCCGCCCATCACGGTAACGCAACGTGGGATTCTTTGCCAAGCACTTCGAAACAACCGTCGCGATTCCTTGAGGCAATGCGTTCAAGTCAGGATCGTCGGTCAAGTGCTTGAGAAGAATTTCTTGGGTGCTCTCACCGTCGAAAGGCACCGTACCTGTAAGCATTTCATACAGGATGATACCGAGAGAATAAATGTCGATCTCTTTTCCGTATTCACCTTTACCGATCTCAGGGGCCATGTAGTGAAACGTACCCACACTTTCGGTCTGCCCTGCGCGACGCGAACTGCTGATGTACTTCGAGAGCCCATAGTCACCGATCTTCGCCAAGCCACGTTCTATGAAGATGTTTGCGGGTTTCAAGTCCCGGTGCACGATACCCTGGTCGTGCAAGTAGGTAACACCGGCCACCATCTGGGCAAAGGCAGGTACAACCCGATTGGGATCCCCTTGTTCATAGGCATGTACGGGTGGAGTGGTGTTGCGGTCAAGTTGATCGCGTAGGGATTCGCCTTCGATAAACTCCATGACGATCCAACCTTGTTGGTCGGCGTCGTAGCGGATGTCGTAGACAGATACTAAATTTGGGTGTCGCAAGTTCAGGCAGTGACGAACTCCCCGCATCTCCACATCGAGGTTTTTCTGGATCCGCTTTAGGGCAACCTCTTTACCCGAATCGCTCTCTGCAAAATAGACCTCGCCGAACCCGCCGACACCGATTCCACGGCGAATGACGTACCCATCGAGTGGGCTATCACCATTTCCGTATTGAAACTTCATGCGTACACCTGTGGTTCGTGGATCGCTTGTCGCAAGGAGTTTTTCATGCAATTTGAATAAAACCATGGCCAATCAAGGATCTTGCAAGGGATTGCTTTGAAAAGTATTGTCCCGTATCGGAGGCTAATGTCGAGTTATCTCCCGATCCAGGCAGATGAATTTCTGATCAGAAACCTAAGAAATCACCTAGAATTCGAGGGTGAAAGTCAAGGAATCGCATTGGACTCGTTGGCCGGGTTTCACGGTAAATAAGGCGCTTTGAAGCTCATTTCCCACCCAGACTTTTTCTTTTCCGGACACGCGGCAAAGCCACTCTTGATTGTTTTTGAACAGCACAAATCTTCCTGTGTCGCGGACTTGATCGAGATCGCGATGGATATCTGGCCGTTGGTCAGATAGAAAATCGGGTGGTGGTGGTTGAGTTTGAAGGTACTGGATATGACAGCTCGAGTCGCATCCGATGAGGATATTCCCTGCCACCAAAATCACCGCATCGACGAAAGGTTGCCAGCGGTGCTCGGAGACCAAGTCTAGCCGTGCTGTACTACTCCATGGCGAAGATCGACGATACCGAAACTTGACACGTTCTGAGATTGTAAAAACCTCGGAATCCTTCATTAAGATCGGTGTATCGTCGGGGATAGCGTCGCTCGATTCCTGTGAGTCTCTGTGACGTTGGAATCGCTCGAACCAATGCTCGCCATTCGAATGATGGATTGCACAAGCTCTTCGGCCTAAATCTCCTCGGATTGCTAAATCCACGTCGTTCCCGGGGAACGACTGCCCAATACTGACGAAGCTCTGTTCGCACAAGGCGAAGCTTCCAACACCATCGATCCATAACACGCTAGGCTTGGGCATCCGACGTTCAACCCGGGACATCATAGAAAAGTTGCAATGATGTTCCATCATGAATCGTTTACTCCGTTTCGTCCAGCGGTATAAGACCTTCAAACGCATCGGCTACCAAATGATCGTCAGGGAGGAGATCTCTTTGGATTCTATTTCCCGTTGGCGGAAATCTCAGCCAAATGATCCATGGATTCTGCCGATAGCTCCTCCTCCAAAGTGCGCGATTGATCCGCACCGAAGTATTCGCTGATCTGCTCAAGCATATCATTCGAGCCGGATT
>CAIJIZ010000314.1 GCA_903820735.1 uncultured Pirellula sp. | reverse complement strand
TGGGCTTAATCGGTTCACTGGGCTTAATCGGTTCACTGGGCTTAATCGGTTCACTGGGTTGCTCTTCGATTTTCTTCTTTGGCAAAAACTCCAAAACTCGTTTTGGAACTTCGACCTTCAAATGTTTCGGCAAGGCGTCAGCCCCATCCGAACTTGAAGCGTCCGCTGCGGGAGTATCGCCCGAGTAGGGAGCTTCATCGCTGAGGACCATCACCAAGCGGATCGGTGTGTATCGCTTGGGAATCTTCTCGGTGAAAGCTTCAAACACTAATCCGGAATTGGCTGCATCGCTTTTAACCGCCACATCCAAAGTAGATGTCATAAAATTCGCGACGCAGATCAAATCACCGCTGTCACCCATGTAAGTTTCTTTGCCGGTATCAGGGTCTTTGTAGATTTTGCTTCCTGCGAATACCCAATCCCACTCCATCGGCTTCTTCGTCCCTGTTTTGCGAATCCAGTGCTGTGCAAGGGTACCTTGCGTCTGCCCCTTCTCGTCATGCCACAAAGCGTAAACCCGCACTGTCGTGCCACTGGCGGGGACGAACCTTGGTTCGAATGCGACCGGTTTGCCAGCTACCCCACCTACGGCCAGCAAGGATGCGTGCACAAAGCGGCTTTTGGCGAACACTGCTACCACGGCTTCGTGCTCTTTGGTGCCGACCGGACACGCGAACATTTCAAGGGGTGCATTGCGTTGGCAAACATACCCATCGACGATCACCGCTTGCTCATCTCGATGAATCCAGATTCGACCATCCTCGACCATCCGCTTGCAATCAGCCGGTTCCCCCAACCCCTTCTCAACTCTTTCCTGAACTTGCGGTAACTCCAACCACTTGTCGTCTTGTCCCACGACGAGTGTATTTCCAGAGAAGCAACCCAAGAGGACAGCCAAGCTCGTTTGGATCCACCGCGAGCGAGAGGAACCGGAAAAGGCCAATTCGGACGAATCATTTTTTCTAAACTTGAACATCGGCTTTTGGTTCCTTGCGATAAACACCCGCATGGGGGGAAACACATATATTCGCATTACGTTCCGAGAACGTATTCCGTAAAGCGATCGGTAAAGTTTCCGTAAAGCGTTCGGCAGGGTAATTCATACCGATACCCCGAGCAACAGAACAGCTCACGGACAAGTTACGGACGGGTTACGGACGGGTTTCGGACAACTTACACACGTTGGTTCAGGATTGGTAATACACTGTGGTATTCCCCAGCGGTAATACCCTGTGGAGTGCTTGCGAGTTGCAAAAACGTCGGAAATCATCCTTGCATCTGAAAATTCTGCAACAACAATTGGCCCTTGCGACTGTTGGTCGCCACCTTTTGTATCCGGGAGTCGACATGTATCCTGGAATAGATCCTATCACGTTTTTCTTCAGCGGACGAGAACCTATGGACTGGGTAAAGCCCAAGCATCGAGCAGGTCGCGCGAAAGCAAGCCAGAACGACGACGCAGACAATCAAACGGCCATGCAATGGCTTGAGAAACTTTGCGTCGAGAACGTATCGCTCCTGCAATCCTCACTTCCTGTCGAACCACGGAAGGGTAAAGCGAAGGCGACCGACCATCCCAGCCAAGAGTATCTTCAAGCGATGCTTTGGGGTATCACCGATTGGGAAGTGGCCAAGCCCGCCAATCGAGAGTTTCTCCAAGACTTAGTCGACGCTTTTGGGCCAGAACCATTCGGTTACCGCCGGACGAAAAACGCGATTGCGATCCCCGCAGAGATCCGATCCCAACAAGTCGCCCATGCGACAAAAATCGGCAAGTGGATCACGCAACAGCTTCCGAAATCGAGCTACGACCCGTACGTGGCGTTGACGTGTGCTGGCTGGCTCTATGCGCTTCCTGAGGTCGGTCGCGACATTCCGCCAACACTTTGGCTCGAAGTCCTTCAATCGACCCTAACCCAAGTCGATCGAGCTTGGACTCAAGATCCTCAAGATGGTTTGTTCCCATGGGTCATCTGGGCTTGCGAAGTTCCGTTGGCGTTGGCCAAGCAGATGTCGCATTTGGGTGGCAAGGATCGGATCGTAACGGAAACCTTGAACCGCATGGCGATGCTCTTAGAGCAGACCGCCGAGGAGCCCCATGCACTTTTAAGCTTCGGTGCACAGGACTTGCGAGCCTTCGTCGCTTCGATGCTTCGCAGCCGTTGGGCAGCCGACAGTGTTGGTGCGCGGAAATGGTATCCGCCGCAACGGCGAGCCTTGTCGAAACTTCAAAGTATCGCGCTGCACTTGACCGACGGCGAAGGGCTCGCGAATTTGAGCCATGCCGAAGCCAGCCATCACGATGCCGGATTCTGGCATGCATTGATGGACATGTGCAAACATCACAAGAAAATTCAGCTCGCTTCGGCGATCGCGCTTCCCGATGATGTCGGCAAGCCAACCGGTTGGAAACCGAACAAACTTCGTCGCGATCGAACCAATGATGCACGCTTGCCCAAGCCGAGTCATTACTTCGAAAAAAACAACATCATCTCGATGCGCCGAAATTGGCGGAAGAAAGATGGTCACGTCGTAATCGACTTCTCCCAAGACGCCCTTTGGCTCGACATTTCGGACGAATCGGGTAAGCGATTGATCTGCGGCGATTGGGATATCGCAGTAGAACGCAATGGCGTACCGATCAACATCGATGTCGCTTGGAGCGAAGTCTGTTGGTTCTCCGACGATGACGTCGATTACCTTGAGCTTGAGTGTGACCTAGAAGGCCAATGCACGATCTACCGGCAATTGATGCTCATGCGAGAAGAAAGCATGATCTACATGGCCGACGCGATCTTCCCAGCCCCTTCCCAGCCGGAAGGTGCTTGGAAACTTACCTCCTCGTGGACCCTGCCACCAAACACACATTTCGAACCCGAGTCGAAATCGAACGAAGGTCGAATCTATCGTACCGACGAACAATCCGACTCGAAACCAGTCGCCTTGTTCTTGCCATTGTGCCTTCCGGAATGGAAACGAGGATGCACAGCCGGTTCGGTTTCCCAAAGCGGAGACCAACTCGTACTTGAATCTCTCTCGAACCATCCGCGTCAATTCAGCGCCGCGCTGATTGCACTTGGAAAAGCTGGGCAATCGAGCCAATTCACATGGCGACCGTTGACCATCGCACAAGACTTGAAAATCACATCCAGAGAATCTGCTCGGGCTGTGCGAGTTCAAATCGATTCCGAACAATGGGTCTTCTACCGATCCCTTACCCCGTGCATTCGCCGCACAGTGATGGGATTGCATTTGAATATGGAGTTCTATGCCGGAAGATTTTCCAGCAAGGATGGGACTTATGAGGCGTTGGTCGAAGTCAGTCCCGATTAGTCCAAACACCGCTAATCGAGGCCCTACTAACCCCGTCACGACTTACAGTCTGTTCTCCACGAAACAATTTGCCACCCTTTTGCACGCGAGTTTTGCGGCGAGTTCAGCATGTGCGGTAGATTCACGTTCCATACTCCGCTGCTAGATTGGCTCTGTGCTTTCTTTCCCCAAGCACAGGCCGTTTGGCCAACTGCCGTCGCGACGCTCTCTACGAAGTTCCCGTTGTTATGCCAACCGCGTTACAACATCGCCCCGACACAACTGGTGTGGGTGATCCCTCAACGCAGCAAGCAC
>CAIJIZ010000313.1 GCA_903820735.1 uncultured Pirellula sp. | reverse complement strand
CGTGATCGGTTCGTCTCCAGCGATGCAAAAAGTGGCTTTTCTGACCAAGCGAGTTGCTAAAACCAACGCATCGGTTTTGCTCCTAGGAGAGACGGGTACAGGCAAAGAAGTCATCGCCAATGCGATCCACCAACTTAGTCATCGCGTGGGCGGCCCGTTTGTCAAAGTTAATTGCGGTGCACTGAGCGAAAGTTTGCTTGAGAGTGAATTGTTTGGCCACGTGCGCGGAGCGTTTACCGGTGCGGTTAGCAACCGGGCCGGTCGTTTTGAAGCCGCGCATACCGGAACGATCTTTCTCGACGAGATCAACAGCACCTCACGTCACTTGCAAGTAAAGCTGCTGCGTGTCTTGCAGCAGCAGCAATTTGAGCGTGTTGGTGACACCGAGACAGTCACGGTCGATACCCGTTTGATCGCCGCGAGCAATCGGGATTTGGCGGTTGAGATTCGCGAAGATCGATTTCGCGAGGATCTCTATTGGCGATTGAATGTAGTTCCCATTGAATTACCACCTCTAAGAAAACGTCGCGAAGATATCCCGCAGCTTGTTTCGCACTTTCTCAAAGTTTATAGCGAGCAAAACGAGCGGTTCGTTGTTCACATTCAGCCCGCGGCAATGGTTGCACTCCAAGACTACCATTGGCCAGGGAACGTTCGGGAATTACAGAATTACGTTGAGCGTGTGGTTGTGATGTCCGAGACCGACGAGCTAACTGTCGATCTATTACCAGGTGTCGTTACTGGTAATCCTACGCCACAGGAATTTGTCGCTTCGACGAAAGCTATACCACTTGACTTTGAATCCCTTACGAAACAACTGGTTGCCGAGGGACTACGATTAGCAAAGCAGGACCAGAATGATCTGCATGCGATGGTTGTCGACCGGGTGGAGCGAGAATTGATTATTCAAGTCCTGCAGAGTTGCGGCAACGTACAGACCAAGACAGCTACTCGCTTGGGGATCAACCGGAACACCTTGCATAAGAAAATGAAGGATTACAATCTCGAAGAGAACGAATCGAGCGATTCGTGACAAAGGAAGAGAAGGATAAGACAATGCCGGAGCGTTTCAGCAGCATTCAATCGGCGGTGAACGCCGTTTCGGCGGGCAAGGTAGTCATTGTTCTCGACGACGAAGATCGTGAGAACGAAGGTGATTTTGTTTGTGCGGCCCAGTTGGTCACCCCTGAGTTAGTGAATTTCATGCTCTCGGGACATGGGCAATTGTGTTGTTCCATTCTCCCGTCTACAGCACGGCGATTGGAACTGCGTCCGCTTGTAGAAACCAACACTTCCCCTTTAAGCACGGCTTTCATGACCCCCGTAGACCATGCGGGATGCAAGACGGGGATTACAGCCGCAGAGCGAGCCGAGACGATTCGACGCCTTGCAAACGAACAAACCCAAACCTCGGACTTCGTTAAGCCCGGGCATGTGTATCCGCTCTTGGCCATGGAAGGTGGAGTCTTGCGCCGCGCTGGTCACACCGAAGCGTCGATGGACTTGGCAAGAATGGCTGGCTTGGCACCCGCCGGCGTACTGTGCGAAATCCTCAACGCTTCAGGTGACCGAGCCACGCGCGATGAATTAGTAGAGTTGGCACAGCTTCATGAGCTAGAGATTATCACCGTCGAGCAATTGATCTCTCACCGACGCGTGAATGAAAAGCTCGTATCGCGAGCATCACAGTGCCGTCTGCCTACAAAATATGGAGAGTTTCAAGTTGTCGTTTATGACGTGCAGTTCGAAAGCCAAGAGCCGATCGCGCTAACATTTGGGGACATTCAGGCAGACGGACCGATCGCACCGTTGGTTCGAATGCATAGCAGTTGTTTTACAGGTGATTTGATCTCCTCGCTCCGTTGCGATTGCGGAGACCAATTGCACTTGGCCCTCGAAGCCATCGCCAAAGAAGGCAGGGGTGTTTTGGTGTACTTGCCTCAAGAAGGTCGCGGAATCGGCTTGGCTCAAAAAATCCGTGCCTATGCCCTGCAAGACGAAGGCTTGGACACCGTCGAGGCAAACCATCGCCTAGGGTTCAAAGCCGACATGCGAGACTACGGCGTAGGGCTACAGATCCTCAAAGATCTGGGGCTTCGAGACATTCGATTACTTACAAATAACCCAAAGAAAACCGAAGCATTTAATCTTCGGGGATTCGATTTAAAGGTCGTCGATCAGGTACCGATCATCTCCCCGGTCAATGAGCACAACGCCAATTACCTAGCGGCGAAACGCGATAAGCTTGGGCATTTGCTGCCGTAACCCCCCCTACTTGGGGACGTCGCGAACCTCAAAGCACTGCAACTTCTGGGTCTTTGGGGTTGCAAGATAGGCCGAATAGGGATGAGTTTTTCCATCCAAAATCCCCACCGGCCCATTGAAATAGACTACGATAATCTTCCGTTTGGTGAGTTCATCCTTTTCGTCTTACGCCTCACCGCAACCGGTCTAATCCTTGAGATTCTCGTCGTACCATTCTTATGAATCGCGATATTCTGCTCATCTCCTCGTATGAAATCGACCGTTGGGGGTTTAACGCATTAAGCGATGCATCGAGACGTTGCAGGTTTCATTCCGCGCAACCTCACTATGCGATTTCCGATCTGTTTCAAAATTCAACCCCTGACTTAGCTCTGATCGATTTGGATTACCTTCCAAAAGATCCCATGGGATGCATTATGGAAATGCGCATCCAATACCCAAGCATCGCCACCCTTCTATTATCTAGGTATGAGCACCCGCAAGTTTTCCTGAAGGCTGCGAATGCTGGAGTACTTGGGGCGATTACAAAGAGCGATCAGCCATCGGTTATCTGGAATAAACTCGAATCTGCGTTTCGAGGCGAATCAATATGGACCAAGGATGAACTTCGTCGACTTGCAGTTTGCGCATCGGCTCTTCCGCCGCACAGATACCACCCCATCCCGCTTACCCTTCGGGAACGCGATGTCATCGAACGCCTCGCAAGCGGATACAGCAATCGAAGGATCGCTGAGGACTTGAAGATCAGCTACGAGACGGTCAAAGAACACGTGCAGCATATTCTTCGCAAGCTTTCGGTGACCGATCGCACCCAGGCGGCGGTATGGGCCGTACGCAATAAGCTGGTTTAGTTAACAACCTGCACCAGCGAATAAGACGAATCGCTCGATCAGATCAGAATCGACGACGGAGATAGATCAACCGCCTACGTCATCGGCTCTGAAGTGTTCGATACCTTCCTGCCACAATCGCACTGCGTTGTCTTGAAGCCGCGCACCGACTTGACTAATCACCTTCGAGCACAAGTAGTTTGCACCTTGGGCAGCGACTCCCGGTCCATACCCGTGGGTGATTCCATACAGGAAAGCGCCCGCGAACATATCGCCAGCACCTGTTAGATCTTTCGGGTGACAAGCGAAAGCGGGGACATGCAATTCCTCTCCATCGTAGCGTACGAATGCTCCATGTGGCCCATCGGTAACAACGCAATTCGGAACCATCGATCGAAGTGCTTCGAAGGCTGCCGTGGTACTTTCCGTAGCGGTTACCGCCATCGATTCCGGTGCGTTACAGAACAATAGATCGGCTTGTTTGAGAGCCTCGTGGAATGGGGTCCCGAAAGCTGCTGGTACAAACGCTTCCGAGCATGTAATCGCGATCTTTGTTCCGTGACTCTTTGCAACCTCAATGGCGCGGCGGATTGCATGTTGGCCGGTTTCAGGGTTTGCAAAAACATATCCCTCGATGAACAACCAAGTAGCATTCGCAATTCGGTCTTCATCGATATGTCGGGCGGTAAGCTGGCTTGCGACTCCCAAACACGTGCGCATGGTTCGCTCGGCATCTGGGGTAATAATCACAACAGATGTTCCTGTGCTTTCTCCTACCATCACGGGATTACCGATGTTGATCTTCAAGTCGCTGAACTCTTCGACATAATGCAATCCGTAGCGATCGTCACCGACACACCCGATAAAGGCAGAGGTTCCACCTAGTTGCGAGACGGCGATGATGGAATTCGCTACCGAGCCGCCGCTGACGAGCTGCAGATCGTGGGAACCGCCCGCGAACTTCGTGAATAGAGCTTTTTGATCAGCGAGTTCGACCAGTCGCATGGTTCCCCGTTCGTACTGCAACTGTGCAAATTCCTCGTCAGAGAGCTGGAGGAAAATATCCACAATGGCATTCCCTAAACCACACACGTCATATCGCTTCATCGTTGATCTGTTTTTCTTTTCTAGGAAATTCCTAATACTCAATACTCGTTAGGAATTCTGGTTTTCTTTTCGAGCCTAAGTTTTTTACCTGCGACCGCTCCAGTTGATACTTTATTCTCCGCGAGCGTCAACCGCCTATCTGATACATCGCCCGCTCTGGAGGGTGGAATCCAATTTGCGAAATACCGTGCGAAGGGTGCTTTTGCTCGACGCAGGTGCGAACCAACTGATAAATAGCTTCGTCTGCCGATTCGCTTTGAGGAAACACCACGAGCGGTTTTACGTCCCATTCGTCCTGCCCGAAGAGGCAATTTCGGAATTTACCATCGGCTGTCAATCGCAAGCGATTGCAGTCCGAACAGAATGGCTTGGAAACCGGATCGATGAAACCGATTCCACCGATCTTATCCTCAAAGAAGTAATCCCGGGCGGGTTGCGACGGATCGCTTGAATCCGCCGGCGTTAAAGGCCCGAACTCCGACTCAACAATCCGTCGTAGCTCATCCCCCGTAACGACTTGGTCGGCACTCCAGGCCCGACTGGCATCCAAGGGCATAAACTCGATGAATCGGATGACAATCCGCAGTTCCCTCGCATACCGAACCAGAGGGATCAAGTCTTCGAGGTTGATGTCCTTGAGAATCAACGCATTGAGCCTGACCTGCAGCGGACTGCGCACCGCAGCTTCGACTCCCCCGAGGACTTTCTCTAGCCCATCGCGGCGGGAAATCTCCCGAAAAGCGGGCTCGCGCAGAGTATCAAGCGAAATATTGACGTGACTTAATCCCGCTTGGACTAACCGGTCCAAGGAATCACGAAGCAACATGCCATTGGTGGTCATCGCGATTTGAGTAAGACCGCTTACCGAACGAAGTTTCTCAACCAACTTGAATAAGTCAGGTCGCATTAACGGCTCACCGCCAGTCAATCGCACTTTTCGAATGCCTGCTCGGGCTAACACTTGGACGATCCTTGCGATCGCATCGTAAGAGAGAAGCCGGTCTTGGCTGAGGAACCCCGAGACAACTGCGGGCATGCAATACTTACAACGAATATTGCAGGCATCCGTTACGCTTATTCGCAAAGAAGTATGCCGTCTGCCGTATTTGTCGATCAATTCCCATCGCTGACCGGCGGGACGATTGCTTTCGGTGGACTCGAGTTGCATCGACAAAACAGTACTGAGGGAAGGAGACTAGCCGACTACAACATGTGTTTGGCTTTGATTTCAAGATAACGGTTAACCATACAGGACGTCAATTGATCGGGGAACGCGTCTAGGACAAGAGCCCCGGAAACCTTCACTTTCTCAATAAGTTCATGCCGCCAGAGGAGCAATTGCGCAGCCGCAGCACTCGGGTAGAGAATTTCATCCTCGAGGGCTGGGTTGTCTGCCATCTCGAAAACACGCCTGTCTCGCATCAAACACAAGACCGGTAAATGTCGAGGCCGCAGCGTCGAAAGGTATCCGGTGACTTGAGCTGCCGTAATATCATCGATCACGTTCGTAATCAGGACCACTAACGTTCGTCGCCTACATCGCTGTGACAGGTACAAAAACGCTTCGTCGAAATTCGACTGGTGCATCCGTGGAAACCGGTCGAAGAGTCCATGGAGCATGTGGTTCATCTGCCTCGGTCCACCTCGCAACGGGACGTACTTCTCAATATGATCGGAGAAACACATCATCCCTACCGAGTCTCCCTGTTGCAACGCGACGTAGCTCATCATCAAAATGGAGTTCATTGCGTAATCCAACAAACTCAGCCCCCGATATTCATTGGTCATCAATCGACCGCAATCGAGCAAGAACATGATTCGCTGACTCTTGTCTTGCTGAAACTCTTTAACCGTCAGCTTGCGTCGCCTAGCAGTAGCCTTCCAGTCCATGTGCTTGTAGTTATCGTCAAGCGTATAGTCCCGCAGTCGCTCAAAGTTGTTGTCTTGGCCGATCTGACGTGTGGATTTTACTCCGATAAGACTTAATCGATTGGTCTTCGCCAGCATGGCATATTCCGACAACTGCTGCATGTTCGGGTAAACAGCTAACTCTTGCTTGCACTCTTTCTCAAACAAACGAGTCCAAAACCCCAACTGACTCATGAGCTTGAAATGCACTCGCTCCAAACTGAATGCACCTCTGCGGTTTGGTTTTAACTGATACGTAAGCTCCGCTCTTTGACGAGGTCCAATTTCTAGCGATTGCTCTGGAGGATTCGCTAGCATGTACTCCGGAAGATCATCGCGGACAATCATGCGATGCTTTCTTGCACCCCGGTTTTCAATCCAAAGCGTAACTTCTTGAGATGCCCCCAGTGAACCGCTCCTAAGCATCTGCCTTGAAACTTCTATAGCCGGTTCCTTGACAACTGAGACAAGGTCGACAAGGAACACTGTGAGCAACAGAACATCGACAAGAGCCACGAAGTAGATCAACAAGGAGGCCTGGCTTTGAAGCGTTTCCATCCATCCACCACCCACCTGCGAACTGCCCGTGCTAAGCGTCAACACAGGAATTAAAAGCATCAAAAGGGAAAGCGCGAGCGAACCGCAAGCTGCCGCGACCACTCGCCAAGTGGGATAGATTCGCCAAACGAAGGCTAACACCAACAAAGGGCAAAGGACAATTAGCAGCCCTAACCACGGAGCCCAAAACAGAAGTTGTACAAGTTGATCAAGTGAACTCATCGATGCGATGTACCTCCCTCCCATCAAACGCGAGGAACATCAATTGTTTTCAAAACGGTCAACAGCTCGTTATCAATCTGAACTCCTTCAACCTCGGCTTCTGCACCCAACACAATCCGGTGACGCAAAGTCGGAAGTACAATTTCGATCACGTCATCGGGCACGGCGAAATCCCGTCCGCGAAACGCCGCAAGTGCCCTCGCACCTTGTACCAAGGATAGCCCCGCCCGAGGGGAAGCTCCCAAGTGGAACATGGGCCACTTACGTGTCGATCGCACAATACGATTGATGTATTGCAGTAACTTCTCCTCGACCCGAACCGAAGCAACTTCATCGATCAATTTTAAAATAGCCTCTGCATCACAGACCTGCTGGACTTCCGAGCGCAGTAATTCGGAAATGTCTACCCGTCGCGAATGCATCTCCAAAACACGTGCTTCCTCCTCTTCGCTCGGATAATCCACCATGGCCTTAAACATGAATCGATCAAGCTGAGCTTCAGGGAGTGAATACGTCCCCTCGCTTTCCAATGGATTTTGAGTTGCGAAAACCAAAAATGGAGCAGGAACCGAATGGGTAACACCGTCGATCGTCACGCAAGATTCCTGCATGATTTCCAGCAACGCCGCATGCGTCTTGGCAGGGGATCGATTGATTTCATCCGCTAGTAATAACTGCGTGAAGACCGGCCCCGGACGAAACCGAAAGTCCTGCTGCTTCATGTCGAAGATCGGGGCTCCGGTCACATCCGATGGCATCAAATCCGCAGTGAATTGGATCCTTCCAAATTGACATCCAGTTACCCGACCAAGGGTCTTTACAAAAAGGGTTTTTCCAAGCCCGGGTACTCCTTCGATCAAAACGTGCCCACCCGAAACCAACGCGATGAGCGCGGTGGTCACCAATTCTTCCTGACCGACGAAAATCTTGGAAATCTCTTGGCTGGCGCGCAAGAAAAAATCGCGAGCTGCGGAACTGCTCGGCATTTGCTGAGAAACATCAAGCGTCGAAACGTCGGACATGCGGATCACTCGAAAAATGGTTTGACCAAAATGACATAGATTTCCTGATTGTACGCTATCTTGGCCATAGTTGTTGCAGGTGAGTTTTCTTCGCACAAGCACAAGGGACGTTTCATGGTCTTCAATCCACGCACCCACGATTTGGAATTCGCTCCCTCCGATTGGATCAGCCCTTGGACTAAGCGATTGCCGGAGATTTTAGGAGCCAATTCGGGGATAATCGCGAGCCCGAACCCCTCTTTTTCGGATCGTTTCCCTACCATCCTCGCCCCCCACTACCCTGCCCCCTACCCTGCCCCGTTCCCTGGGCCGGTCCCTGGCCCATTTCCCCCGACGAGCACGTTGGCTTTCCCTCCGGCGAGCACGCTGGGGATCCTCTCGTCTCACCTATCGAAAAACGCTTTCTGTGACCCCGGATGGCAACGCTCGCTTCAAGCAGCGCTGAGACTTGCCAAGGACTACGACTCCATCGTTCTCTTTCCCCATGGTGCACCCTCTTCACCAAGCATCGCTTACGCTTGCGATAAACTCAATATTGCGTCCCTTGGGATCCAGACTAAAGACCAATCGAACGACCAAGCTGTCACCTTTTTAGCAAGCCGAGTTGTCGCTCTTGCACTTAAACCGCGAGGTAAAATCGCAACACTTCTCGAACGCAGACTTCTCGAACCGGAAATCCCAAGCCATACCACGTGGATTCTCTGCGAGATTCAGCCCAGAAATCCAATCCCAGCGAAATCAGACAAACTATCGAGCTCAGCCAAACTATCGAAAACAGTCAAACCATCGCATACTGTCATACCGAAAAGCTCCGTAAACAAGTCCAGCGATAAAACCCAACAAATCAACAAAGAGCTGTGCGACAAAGGAGCCGTTCTGTGGATGGTACCCAGGACTTCGAACACCCGTAACATCGTGTTATCCGATGGTTCGCCATGGCGATGTGATTTGAGAATCGTTCCAGCAACGCGGCAACCTATCGCCGCAATTGCGGACTCTCTTTACAACCACTCAGGTTATTTCATTCACTGCACCCGTGCGAGGCAGCATCGATGGCCCGACCAATCCGAGCAAGGATTGCTTGACGAAGTGTTTCAAGAAGACTGGATATCAACCGCCTCCCCCTTGGATTCGCTTCACCGAATCCTTCGCACCCAGCGACTTTGCGCAACGACCCATTTCCGTCGAGGGGATTCCGCCACCATCTGCTTCACGGAAAATTCCTTGGCCACTCTCCAATCGATGCGTACGTTCCAATCCCACTTAGCTCGATGGGATTGGGAACCGTACGGACTGGCATTCCCCAAACATTGGCTTATCCAATTGGGAATCAAGCCAGTGAGATACTTCCCAAAACCCCAGATCGATCACTTGCCAGAGGATGAACAGGTTTTCTGCCAACCATCCCCGAACGAGACGTCCACGAACGATTGGAGGCTAGAAAGGGAATGGCGCCTGCTAGGTGACTTGCGTCTTTCGACTCTGACTGGTCAGCCCAAAGTCGCGCAATCAATCACACATCTAGAATCCAGTGAACATCTAAACGACGTCTTGAATAGCCGCCCAAGCACCAATTCGGCGGGTGGCTCGCTCCCGTTTGTTTTCGTCCGGTCCGAAAACGATGCACACGCCATGGGCTCTTATTCAAGATGGCCTGTATATTGGCTTGAAAACCGCAAATGAAGTTTCATCAAACTCTATTCGCGATCAAAATATATATGCGCGATCGAGGCTTGTTGGTCATCGAGCCCAACTCGTCGTCAGGCCCTATCCCACAGGCCCTATCCCACAGGCCCTATCCGTCAGACCGTTTCCCTCGTCCGACCCGACACCGAAGCTTACTCGGCATCGGCTACGCGCAATAACAGCGGCCCACGATGCCCCCTTCGGATTATCGGTTCTGAGCCGAAAGCTCAGCGATCATTTTCTCTGGAGACCCAAGGGTCTGCAGTCTCCCAACCCAATAGTTCACTTCGGCACTCGTGGGCAACTTGCCGGTTAACGTCTGAATCACTTGTTGCACATACAAAGCGTCGGTTGGATACCGTTCCTTGAATTGTGGCGTCGCCATGATCTTCGCGGCAACCTCGTTAAGGCTGTGCCCTTGCTGCATGTAGGATTGCCAAGCGATCAGTTCGCGACTTGAAGGTTGCCTCCCCAAAAGCGATACGAAGATTTGGTTCAAGGCATCAGTGTTCATGGCCCCCGGGAGCGAGGGCGTAGCTGGGTACGACGCGGTGATGGTATTATTTGGAAGATTTGTCACCGGGTTATTTTGAAGGTTGCTCGGTAAGCTTGTAGGTGCGAGGGTAGGAATCGTAGTCGTTCCACCGACGACACCGCTTGCAGCAATCGATGTTGCAGCTCGATCCAATACCAAACTGACCGGTTGGTTAAGGCTTGATGGTGAAACGACTACAGGTTGACGCAACTGATAGAGCACCTGGTTGTTCCAACTTACCCAACCACTTAACTGGTACACATCTCGGGCATCGAGATAGCGAGGATCAATGTTCAAATCGAATCGAAATGGGCCCAATCCCTCGGACCGAACGACCGCTTTCCCACCCGCGACTTCAACGAACGGCTTCGAGGCGTTTTGAAGTTGTACGGTAAGCACAGATCCTGCCGGAAGGCTTGATTGATCGATTAAAGCCGCCGTTCCACTGAGCGTTGTGGAAGTCGATGCGAGTGTTACGACGCTCGCACGAAGTCCCTTCGTGCGAGAATCTTGCATCAAAAGCGACACCCGACCGTAGCCGTCTACGTAACGCCTTAACTCCTCTCCGATATCGACAACACGGCCATCGAACTCGCCAATCCGAGTCCCGGACACAGCAAGAATAACATCTCCAGGAATTATATTCGCAGCTTGTGCCGCACTTCCGGGCTCAACGGTTTGCACCACCGCCCCGGTATCTGTATTGCGAACAACCACACCTAGCTTCCAATTCTTGCTGGCGGGAACAAGCGATGGAGCAGAAGAGAATGAAGGCACGGCAGTCCCAGGAGTGCTAACATTAACCCCTGGTAAGCCGTAACTTGGAGTCCCGTAACCGGGGCTAACCTTTGGAACTGCGGCATTGAATCCAAGCCAACTTTGAGCATAAGTTGATTGAGCAGATAAGATCAGCGAAACAAGCCACACAGATGTCAAACAAAATGTCGATTGCCGATTCATGATAGTCCTTTGGATTCGTTGCAAACGATTTGCGCATTGAATTTTTGAGATTTGCCGCGATACGGAAAACGTGTTAGCCGCATCGTGAATAGCCGTGAATAGCCGTGAATAGCATCGGGAAAACAACCGGAAAACGATCCGAAAAAGCATCCGGTAATTGGTCCCGCGTCTAAAACCCAAGCGGGTGAAAACTTATCGGACTTGGGGCCCACTGATCAGATCAAGCTGTTTTCGAATGAAAGCTGGATCCAAGGGAAAGAACCCGGCACGTATGGCTTCGAGTTGTCCATCTCGACTTAGCACATAGCGAAGGATTGACTCACGCAGCCCTCCGTCACTTCGCAAAGTCGCTTGGTCGACGATTAACATCAGCGGACGTACGAAAGGATATCGTCCTGCAAGGAAATTCTCTTCGCTAGCTTCCACTGCAATACCTTGCAAGACCAAGGGTACGGTTCGCACGTCCGCATTATGATCGCCGAACCCACAGAGAGACACCCCAAACTTATCCTTGCCGACCCCTTGCGTCACTGCAATATTCGTCTCGTGGATTTGAGCAGCTTTGGCCAATTCTTCACCACCGAGAATCCACTGTTTGATAAATCCGGTAGTACCGCTGACATCGCTGCGACCGTGGATCCGAATCGGTTGACCCGCCCATTCACCGGTCAGCCCAAGATCTCCCCACTTCAACGCATGAGGCTTTCCACTCCCGGCAGCGCGAAAGATCGATTCGAGTTGCTCCGGAGTGACGCTTGCAAGGGGATTTTCTTTGTGAACGTAGAGTGCTAGTGGATCCAAAGCGACGATCACCGCCATCGGTTCTTTGCACTTGGAACTCTTGAGGTTGTTCAATTCCTGTTCCGTCAACGGCCGGCTCGCACCTGCGATCACTAGGGGATTCTCAGAAATCTCCTTGATCGCTGCATCGGTTCCCTCTTGTCCTTTGGTATACGAAACCTCAGGGTGGAATTTGATGAATCGATCTAGCCAAGCTCTCGCCATCGACTGCATGGTGGTAGAACCGGAGACCACCATCGAACCCTTGATGGATCCTTTTGCGTGGTACGGCTCGAGAGATTCTATCAAGTGCATCAATGCCAAATGATCATCGTCATCGTGCTTAGAGACTGGAGGGTTAGAGACTGGCGTTGGTGCGGTTGCGGGAGGAGTAGCCGCGTTAGTTGGTCCTGCGGAAGGCTTAGTAGGAGCCGTCGCAGGTGTTTGTCCAAACGCGATGGAAGCGAAAAACATGGACGCGAAAAACATCGCGTAGCATACTACTACCAATATCTTCGCAAAAGCACGAGAATTAAAACTGAGCGCACTCATGAAATCTTGTGCACGAAATAGTCGACGGCAAACCATTACCATATCCTCCTGAGGTTCAGAATCCTTGATCCGGTGTTTTCTCCAGACCGTTGTTCCGTTCAACGAGACTCGACTATATCGCTTTAGCAGCCCGTTGCCTAGCAGACCTACCGAAGGCTAAGTAAAAACACCGGCGTCCCGATCACGGTGCCGGTTCAGATCACGGTGCCGGTTCAATCGAAGCGTACATGCTTCCCTTGGATTTCATGCTTTTCGGATCGCGTCCGAAAGCTCGAATTTGATCTCGCTTTAGTTCGGCATGCTCTAAGGTCGTCGTCAAACAAATGGCCTTCCCGGTCTTGTCGACTTGCTCGGCTAACTGCTTTCCAGCGGTCTCCGACATATGGAACAGTTCCTTCATCATCCGAATCACGTAGTCGTAGGTATGTTCAGGGTCATCCCAAAGAATGACGTGATACCTTGGTTGCTTTTTCGGTTTCTTACCAGGCTCGGCAGGTTTTACTTCCGGCTCTGCCACAGCAGCATTCGATTGCGACATCGAGAAATTCCTTTTTATTCAATGTTCTTCATTGGAGATCACAAGTACCGAAACCAGGGGGCACAACCCCTGACTGATTCGGTATATTCTAAAGGGCGTTGGATGCTCAATTTTAAGGCTGGTTCGCTTTTTCCTAGGACAAACATGACAAATTTTACTAAACTCGACGATTTTCTGACCCGCAACCGTCAACAACATCTCGAGCAACTCTTTGAACTGTTGCGAATCCCAAGTATTTCAGCCGATAGCACCAAGTCCTCGGATATGGATCGGGCTGCCCACTGGGTGGCTGACCGATTCCGAGACGCTGGTCTGAAAACAGAATTGATTCCCGGTGACGGACCGGCTTTGGTCTACGCCGAAACTGATCCAGTACCAGGTAAACCTGTCGTCTTGGTCTACGGACATTACGACGTCCAACCCGCCGATCCAATCGACTTGTGGAAATCCCCTCCCTTCGCCCCTGAGATTCGCGATGGCAATATCTACGCTCGTGGGTCGACCGACGACAAAGGTCAAATGCTCACCCACGTGCTGAGTGTCCTTGCATGGAAAGCTTGCGGGGAAAAACTCCCTCTCCAAGTCAAATTCTTGATCGAAGGCCAAGAGGAACAAGGTAGCGAAGTACTCGAAGCGAAACTGCCTGAAATCGCCAAGCGATTGGCTTGCGACGTGATTGTCATCAGCGACTCGTCCCAGTACGCGAAAGGACAACCAGCGATCACCTACGGCTTGCGAGGCATCGCCTATTTTGAACTGCGAGTCCATGGTCCGAAGATGGATTTGCACTCCGGGTCCTTCGGAGGAGCGGTCACCAACCCCGCTCTCGCACTGGCTCGAATCCTCACCGAAATCAAAACAGCCGACGGCAGAATTCAATTACCCGGCTTCTACGACTCCGTCGTCGAACTTGAACCCTCGGAACGCGAAATGTGGCAATCCCTCGGATTTAGCGACGATCGATTCGCCGAGAGCCTCGGTGTCGACGCCCTGACGGGTGAATCCGGGTACACGACCCTAGAACGACGCTGGGCCCGCCCAACCTTCGATGTTCACGGTTTGCTTGGCGGCTACCAAGGCGAAGGAGGAAAAACGGTTATCCCCTCCTGGAACGGCGCGAAAATCAGTTTCCGACTCGTTCCTAACCAAGACCCTAAAACCGTCGGGGAACAACTCCGACGCTTTATCGCCGAACACACCCCACCCGGGGTGCGTGTCGAAGTCATCGACCTGCACGGCGGTCGCGGCGTTGTAGTAAATCCAGATTCCAAATACATGAAGGGGGCCGTCGAAGCTGTCGAAGAAGGATTCGGCGTAAAGCCGGTGCTGATCCGTGAAGGAGGATCCATCCCTATCGTCGCCCAAATGGTCGATGCCTTGGAGTGCGACGTTCTCTTGATCGGCTGGGGACTCGATGACGACGGCGCTCACAGCCCGAACGAAAAGTTCTGCTTGGAAGACTTCTATCGCGGTATCCGAGCAAGCAGTCGCCTGTGGCACCACCTCGCTCGCTAGGGAAGAACGCACTTCGTTCCAAGATCAAATGCAAAACGCCGCAACCTGTTGCGGCGTTTGTTGTCGACCCGGAGCTGCTTCTGTTCAGCTAACCGGGCACTGATGAGCTGATGGAGTTAGTCTTCTAACCCACGCTTGTAAGCATCCGCAAGAGGCTCATCCAAGCCGACTGTCCAACGCTTGCCCTCGGTCTCTAGCTCGATAAAGTTCGCACCGATGGAAATGACTTTCCCCTGAAGATCTCCAAGCTTGAGATTCTCCCCTTCACGCAAGAACAAGGTTTTATCCTCTGTCTTAGAACGTATCCAAGCCTGTGGGCCTTTACCGTCAGACACCAACGCACTGATAAACGCCTGGGCCGCAACATCGAACTCCTTGGGCTTCTTTGCCGGTGGGGGTGGTTCACCCACCTTGATCGAGATGAGCTGAACAGATGATTTCGCTGGAATCCCCGTGTCCGTCGCTCGCACTGAGACTTGGAAATCCCCTAACTCGGTCGAGGTCCAAGTCAGCTTGCCGGAATCAGAATCAAGTTGCATTCCTTGAGGAACATCACCCTCGAACTCATAACGCACTGTTTGATTTGGATCAATGTCCTTCGCATCCACTCCCACATCCATTCGCAACCCTTGAGTTGCCGTAACGCGCTTGCTCGTTTCAAGCACCGGTGCATGGTTTGTCGGGGCGAAAATATTGCGACTTACAATCGAACTGGTGTAATCATCAAGCGGTCGCTCAATGCGAGGTGCAAGCGTCTCAGGGGCCGGTTGATCCAGCTTCGCATTCTTGAGCGCCAGCACTTCACAATCCAACGATATCTTCAGCATGTTCGGGATCTTGCTGTTGGGAATCGGTTGCAAGTCGTATCTGGTGATACGATGCAAGTAATCTTTAGAATGAAAAGCATGTAAAAGCTTTGTCGCATTTTCAATTGTTCCGCTTCCGGTCAATTGAAAGCGAAACGATTGATAAAGATCTTTCTCGATACTATCCCCCATCGTCTTAGGTAATGGGTCTATCAATTCACACTCATCTGCTAAGTCGATCAACCATTCCAGATATCTAGCTCGAGCTTTTTCTTCGTTGCTCGGCAACGACTGAGTCACTAAGCGATTGAGCTTGGCTTTGGCAATACTCCCAGCGGTAATCTGAAGTAACTGATCATCCTTTTGTTTCTGTAAGGCAATGATCTGATTCTGTTTGGAATCAAACCCCGCCGTGATCGATTGAAAAAAGTAGTTTCCAACAAAAAGCAGGACGACTCCACCGACGAGAAGTGCTAGGATTTTTTCGCGTTTCGATAAGTTCATGATTGGCCTCCTACGATCGGAGTTGTCGGGACCTGTGGCTCTTGTGCTGGTGCTTGTGGCTCGGTGCTTGGTGCTGGCTCGGTGCTTGGTGCTGGCTCAGTGCTTGGTGAAACCGCAGGTACTTCTGTGGGTTCGGGCACCGCGGGTGGTTGAGCACCTGAGTTCGGTTGCACGCCAGCGGCTGGCTCCGTGCTTGGTGGCTGAGTCGGGGCCGATCCAACATCGGCATTTTCTTGCGCCGGGACATCAGACGACTGAACGGCTTCTTCCGAACCGGTCGTTGTGGGCTCTTCCGTAGCCGCCGGAATAGGTTTGCGTTCAACCTTGCGGGGATCTTTTACTTCATTCAACGCAACCGTAATACTCATATCGGATGCCACAGGATATTTCTTGTCTTGGCTAGCAGCCAAACCAGTACCTTGCACCATATGTTTCTCATCCCGATAAGCACCTTGTATTTCGGGAACCAAATCTTGCACAGTGGTGAAGAACTTAGCCTTGACGGTAGCGGTCTTCGATCGTGGCTCGATGGAAAACGACGTTGGTCCGAAGAACGTAGTATCGGAATCCTTCGCTTGGGTCGAAAGTCGTTCAAGCTCATCGATCCAAAGCACATCACCTTGCATGAACGATTCGACGTTTTTCCAATCGGCTAGGTTCTTCGCGGAACTCTTCAAAATCGGCGCATCGCTCTCGACGGCTTGTTTGAGCAAAGCGATTTCACTGTCGAGCGCTGAATGGTTCGAGGAATACCACCACCAACCTGCCCCAAGAGCGGTGAGAGCCGCAACAGATGCTGCGATGTACCGACCCACCGGTCGCTTGGCTTCGACCTTCTTGCGTGGGTTCGCGAAATCGATCAACCGGCTGCTTTCATTTTGAAAATGAAGCGCTCCGATGACCGGTGCGAACCGACCGACAGTCTGTGTGGTTGCCGCGATTTGAATCTCGGCCTTTTCGGCCATAGTGAATGGATCAAGCATCAGTACAGGCATCGAAACGGCTTGACTGAGCGCATTGGCAAATGGCGCCAACGAGTTTTTGGTCCAGACCACGATTTGGTCAACATTCAAACCAGGTCGCTGCGCAACTGCGGAAAATATCGTTCGCTTCACTTCGCTCGCAAGCATCTTTACCGATTGAGCATCTTCGGTATCCGTCGGTGAATAGAAGGTTCGCATGAAGACTGCGTTTCCCTTCTCCGAAATCACGACATCGGCTTCGTCATTGAGCAAATCAATGAACAACACGGTCGATTGATTCCACTCAGGATGTTTGGTAAGTGCACCTGCGGCAGCAACCATGGGGCGCAGAACCATGTGGCTTAGGGTCAACCCCGCACCGGTGACCGTTGTATCGATCTTGTGGATCAACCCAGGACTAATCGCTCCAACGATGCAGTCGATACTGCCGTCGATGTGCGACGGCATCGTGATGAAGTCCAACGGCCAGTTGTCGTTGACGCTAGCGAAGTAACGAGGTGCAGCAAAACGAACCATATCAGGCAGTTCGTTTTGATCTACCAACGGCAACGTAATCGCTCGAAGCTCGATGTCATTGCGGCTCACACAAGCGATCGCAGCACCAGACTTGATGCCAGCTTGCTTGAGTAGCTCCTTTAGGGCTTCGATCGATTCTGGCGTACCCCAAGCTTGCCCCTCTTCCTCGCGCATGACCGGTGCACTAAGCACTTTTTCGACAGCGATGCCAGTGATGCCCGCGGAGCCTACCGCCAAGCGCAATTCCTGCGCATCGCATTCGATACTGATTATTTTTGACATAGAAAATCCAACCCTTCCGGTTGCGATACTGCTCTTTAACTCTTGGTTGTTAAGTCTTTGATGTTGTTGTAATAGCGTAGCTAAATCGAGTGTGCCAATTAATTCGTCGAAACCATCGCGCCCATCATCGCCCGTTGTCCAAGCGTCGATTGGCTGAATCCTCTCCCTAAATGATCGAGTTTGCGGTACAGCACAATCACAGGAATTTGCCCCGACCCGTCGATCACGGCTTCGGTCCTTGCAAACCCAGAGGATTGTTCAAAGTATCCTACACTCTGAACCCGCATGACGTCCCCACCTGCAGTTACCAGCGGCAAAATGGACTTCATTTGGTCAAGGGTCAGGATTCCTTCAAGCATCGGCCAAGTTTCGTATTTGCGATTTTCGGTATCAGCGGACTGGGCTCGGGCTTCCATCAGTTTGTCGAGAACATCGGATCCCAACCCAGGCAATCCTGCCAAGATCTCTTTGGGAGCTTCATTGATGTTAATTCGACCGGGCAACATTGGCGCCTCGACTGTAGTGACTTTGTCCATAAGCATTGGCAAATAAAGGGCCATCTGTACCGGTGATGAGGTCAGTGGGGACAAAAACCTCACGTCCGTTCCGTTCACGTTTGCTACAAAACTGGCATCGACAAGCTCCAGCACGCCGTTGACTTGGAATTGACCAGGAAGTGCTGGGTCAATGCCCAGGGATTCAAAGTCTGCGGCAGTCCACGGGCGTGTTTCTGTCGGCTGCCCACCCGTGTTGTTGCCACCCATGCCACCCGCACCACCAAAGCCACCGCCGTTATTGCCACCTCCATTGTTGCCGCCACCGGGACGATTGCCATTGCCGTTACCCGGTCCGCCGTTTCTACCTCCACCCGGGCCGCCGTTACCTGGGCCGCCGTTACCGCGCCCACCACCACCCATGCCTCCCCCGGGAGCGTTACCTCCAGGGCCATTGCCTCCACGTCCATTGCCACCCCGTCCACCTCCACCCATACCTCCCGGGCCACCACCTCCGGGTTGTTGGCCTCCACGACCTCCTCCACCACCTGCATTACCGCCGGCATTACCACCACGGTTGCCACCTGCATTTCCGCCGCGTCCGCCTGCAGGAGGCTGAGGCATCGACACCAATGAAAAGATTGGATTCGTGAATTGCATCAATGTAAAGTCGCTGCGACCACCTCGGTTTCCACCGCCAGGTCTACCACCACCGCCTGGTCCACCTCCTCCAGGGCCACCGCCACCGGGTCCGAATCCAGGGCCACCCCCGCCAGGACCACCCCCGCCAGGACCACCCCCACCGGGACCGCGCCCGTTACCTCCACCATTACCACGTCCGTTTCCACCGCCACCTTGACCAGCACCTTGACCACCTCCCGGGCCACCTCCGTTGCCACCACCAGGATTTCCACCACCGCCACTCATGCCTGGAAGCCCACCCGTACTGCCCGTCCCACTCGATGGTCCGAAAGCGCGGTAAGCGAGAATAAATGTCGCAACGTCTTCCCCAAGTGCAGTCGATAAGTCGGTCCGCAATGTTGTCATATCGGAGTTGTTGACGTTCACTCGCGGTTGACCTTCGGAAGTCAAATTCCGTTCCTTGGAATAAAGGGTCAGATACATTGCCCAGCCCAAGCTCGGTGGCGACTCAGTGTTCGCTCCATTGGAAGATCCCGATCCTGTGGAAAGGCTCATTGGGCTAGCTGAACCAGGCATGCCGTTTGCGCCGGGTTGCATCCCACTTAGAGCCGCGCTCGATTCGCTTG
>CAIJIZ010000312.1 GCA_903820735.1 uncultured Pirellula sp. | reverse complement strand
TCCATCGCTCATCAGCAATCGACCATCAATCCACTGCTGCCTCGTTGACACGTTGGGTTACCATCACGTGGCCAACGGCCCTATCAACCAATGGTAACCCGAACCGTCAGGGAGGTATTGCAGTACACGGCCAATCATCTATACGCGCGCTCTGCGTAATCCCCACGCTCAATAAACCGTTATGCCCTACGCAACTGCGACGGATGAAATCAGCCATCAATCCGCTGCTGCCTCGTTTACACTGCGGGTTACCATCACGTGGCCAACGGCCACCAGCAAATCTTGGCTAACTACTGCCCAACCGTCGGCCGCGTAACTTGCAGCTTGCACGAAAACAATCCCTTCGGATCCCCTCGCTCCTGCAGCGTCTGCGACATGGTCGCAATCGTTCGCTGCGGAACACCGACATACACTTCGGCTTGCCCCCATTGAATACGAACTTCCTTATCGCAATCAATAAATGCATCACTCAAATAAATGGTCATCTCTTGTAAGTCACTCTCGGCAATTCGAATCTCTTGATTATCACGCTCAACAATACTCAAACTTCGTTCCGGTACTTGCCCTTCGGCCCCCAACCAATAAAACCGCTTCCCTACGACATCGTCCTGCTTCCAGACAATCTTTGCGGGATACCGGTTCCGCGTGTATTGGGTCATCCAATCCAATGCTTCGGCATCTTGCCGATCCATCCAATGCCCCTTACCTGCATGAATCTTGACAAAATGCTCGTAGCCGGACTGGTCCTTCTGACGCAAATCACCCAAAAGCCCTTTCCATGACTCGGCTATCTTGTTTCGATTATAAGCCCCATCCTTCTCTCCCATGTGGAGAGTAAACGGAAGGTTGCGAAGTCCAAGCGGTGAGGACTCGTTCGGGTGCCCTGCCATCATGGACGCAGCCGCAAACCGATCCGCCATGCGCGGAGCCAGCTGATACACACCATCGCCACCCGCCGAATACCCCATCAAATAAACACGGTCAGAATCAACATCCTCGAAAAGTATCATGTCCGCGATCAATCGATCAAAAAATCGATCGATATGCCCCTCGTGCCAAAGATTCCAAGTATTCGTCGGTGCTCTCGGAGCTAAATACACTCCTTCTTTAGGTTGATATAGTCGCTTCTGATTTTCATATTGCCCATCGTTGACTGCCGCCGGAGCTCCACCCCCGCCATGCATACTGATGAACAACGCACGACCTGCCTGCGGCTTCTCGCCAAACACCTTGTAAAAGAATGGCATCTTCAATTCACCACTCTCAAGTACCTTTGCTTGAACCTCCTTTTCCCGTTCCGCACGCATCCTTTGGCGATACTCATCGACGATCAATTCCTCTGCCAGCAAGGCTTCCTCGCGACTCAACGCAACCTTGGCAAACCCTTGCTCGGTAATCTCTCCTCGCGATTCGCTGGGCAACTTCAGATACGCTTGTAGATCACGAATGGTTCCCGATCCAACCTTCTCACCGCTCTGGTCCTTTGACTGCAGTTCGCCCTCGGCTTGAGCCCCCTCTTCTGCTTGAGCATCGTCGTTCGCGCCTTCACGCTTGCGCATGTTCTTTTCAGGAGTATTATCGGACTCCTCGTCTGACGCATCGGACGAACTCCCCGCCGAACTTGCCTCGCTACTTCCGAATTCTGAAGTGATCAGCTCTGGCTTGCTACCAACGATAAACAACCGTTCGAAAGTACGCCCTTGATTCTCAACCACCACGCGATACGTCTGACCTTGCTTCAGGTAGTAATGCAAATGATCGTTTGCATCAAAGGATTCGTCTCGCGTGGAACCCGATGCAACCTCTCCGTTAGCATCAAACACCTTGACCTTGGCAACCACGCGAGCTCGCTTGGAAGCATCTACCGCGCGAATCGATACCATCTGAGTCCCCTCAGGAACCTTGAAACCGAGATTCGTGTAACGATCCGTGACATTCACCGCACTGATGTAATCGATGGACGGATCCCATACCATCGGAAACTTCAAGGGAGTCTTTTGGAAACTCACCGCGTAAATCGCATGCCTGCGATCATCTCTCTGGGCTGTCGATGCACGGCCAATAAACCAAGCTTGATCTAACTTGTCACCCGATGGCTCGGCAGCTCCCGTGAAATGCCACCCTTGATCCCAAACTTCAATCCAAGAATGATTGCCGCTATTGTCTGACCACAATGGTGTCCCGACAAAGCGCGCTGGAATGGCCAACGCCCGGCACGCATCGATCAACAATACCGACAGTCCGGTGCACGAAGCTAATCCCGACTGCATGGACTCATACGGACTCTGATCCGCCTTTCCCCGCTTCGTGGAATACTTGACCTTCACCAACGGAAACAATCGCTGGTTGAGCAACGCTGCCGCTTGACTAGGTGTCTTCGCTTCGGATACTAACGGCAGAAACTTCTCGCGGAAATCCTTGCGCCATGCATCCCTGCGCTCGTTGATATTCACATACGGTAGGATGTTGTTCAAGAAGATATCTTGCGGGATTTGATCTTTCCACGGTGAAGCTTCCAACGATTCGTGGGCGATGCGTATTTCCTCGAGAAGAAAATCCGCCTTGAGCGACTTCAGATCCCTCGGGGGCATATTCGCTACGAGGAACTCCGCCGAATGACGATGCTCCGGCGCAACCTGCGCCAGCACCTTTTCAAGCTCACTTCGGTTTTCCCCTGCGATCGATAAAGCTTCATCGATCCGAGCCCGCTCGATTGGGACCGTTTCAACCTTCGTCAAACTCCCATCGCGCTGAGCGACCTCCTGGCCGTAAAGAGAAACAGGACTCACTGCACTTGGAAAGTATGCCCCTAGCAGACCACCGGCAGCGATCAAGAAATTCGTAATTGCTCTTTGTGTATATCGCATTGCTTTTCAAATTCGAAATGTGGATAAAAAATGGTTCTTTAGGAATTATGGCGGTCAAGTATACAGGCTGGTGGCTTATACCGTACTCGAAAAAAGCATTGGGGACTCAGACGATACCCGAGCCAACACTTATAGATTTGGACGTGCGTCGTGCAGTCGAAGGTCATCGAACTGAATATGCCCCCAACCTTCCCGGCTCTCATCAACAAGTCGCACTTCAATCGCTTTCCCATTCCATTCCTTGGACTCGATCACTACCCGATGCATGGTGTCGCTATTGCGTCCATGCTCGGTATGAAGCACCTTTTGTGTCTGGCTGTCGACAATCTCAAGGCGTGTAAGCGCGGACTCTCCACCTCCGATTAAAAACGAAAGAAACGGTTTCGTTACTAGAAATGGTTTGCTTGTCATCGTCCCCATCGCGACGTCGGTTCCAATCTCAGAAGTCCCAATCCAGTACTCTCCTTGTTGACCGGAAACCTCCCCCTTGCCACGTGCCGCCACCGTATCTCCTTGGACCGGCTGATTGAAAAAAGCTCCTCCGAACGCTTGCCAATCACGAAGATCGCCGGTCTCGAAGTCAAAGTTCATCGCTTCGGTTGATGACCAAGCGGGACGCAGACCACCGAAATCGTCGGTAATAGCAATTAACGATTCCGCTACCGTCCCTTGCTTGTCCCTCTCATGCAATAGTGTGCTTGACGCATTCGCATCATCGGAGGTCTTTTCGGTTGCGTTCTTGGAAGCAGAAAGCAATGCTCTGTGCGTCAGCAATACTACACCTCGCTTGCTTGAACACAGAATGTCTAGTTTCCCGTCCGCATCCGCGTCCTCTACCGTGACTTGTGTCCCGACACCGCTGTCTTGATCGATCACATGAGGTTCAAATTTCAATCCACCCGAGAGTGCGATCGGTTTAAACCATACAAGCATCGGAAGTTCATTCTCTCCCGGATCGTTACCGTTATGAGCCCAAAATCGTTTCCCTGTAAGGATGTCTAACTTGCCATCCCCGTCGATATCCGCAACTGCCACTGCATGCAATTGCGAAATCGCCAAACCTGTCGGAGAAGTCTCCATCCGATCGGTCATCACATCGATCCGGTCCCATCGGTAATCCGATTCGCCCTTGGACTTTTTGTAGACAGCCAACCCGTACGCATGGGCCGCGAGCGATGTGATCACTTCAGTGACCCCATCACCATCGAGATCCACTGCATGCATCTGTGCACCACCAGGACCGGAGAATCCTACCGGATGAAATGCCCAAGCCTTGTCGGCAGGATTCGCTCCATCACGTCCTGGGTTCTGCCACCAACCATCCTTGGAGAGCATGTCCTTGTAGCCATCATCATTGACATCGCCGAAACCGATCCCATGCGTGAAACGTTGATAAGGCCCAGAGTCGCTCACTGCGCGGAAAACCCAAGCATCTGTCGGGTTTGCGGGTATCTCAGCATAACCGAAATGTCCACTATTGCAGCAAAGAAGCTCGGGCCGACCATCTCCTGTGATATCCTCGAACATCGGAGACTCGTTGTCGGTAACTTCTAAAACGGTAAATCGGTCCCAGAGTCCGCGGCGTGCCGTGTCCTTTCCAGGATTCCGATACCAATGCGACGCAGCTCCGGGGAACCCAACGACCAAGATATCTTGATCCCCATCCGTATCGATGTCGTAATGGAAATCAAAAAAGTACTCGGAGTAACCGTTGATGTTGTAAGGATTCGAATCGAACAACTTCGCAGTTTGCTTGAAATCGGGCCCGAAAAATACTTGATATCCCGAAACAACATCGCAATGCCCGTCGGCGTCGAGATCCGCAAGTGTCCCTCCCTCTCC
>CAIJIZ010000311.1 GCA_903820735.1 uncultured Pirellula sp. | reverse complement strand
TTGTCGAGGTCGATCAAGAGTTCGCCGGTTGGTTTCGTCGAGTCGACGGTAACCCGCATAGGTTCACCTGGTTGGTCGATCAGGTTCCCCGAGCGATCAAGAGACTTCACTCGGAACCAGTATTCACCGTCGCGATCGGCTTTGAAGGGAAACTGCCGATCCTTCGAATCGCTATTCGTGATTTGAGCTTTACCTGCGGCCTGCCAAGTCTTTCCCGCATCGTTGGAGACTTCCAGCTCCACCGAGTCGGGTGAGGTTCCCTGGTGGTGAACTTGGAAGGGAATGATCAATTCTTGACGCGGCCAATGGATGGCTTGAGCGTGAGCAACGGGTGAGAGTTGAGCGCAAAGGGTGGAGACTGACGTGGAAGTCAGGAGGAATTTCAATAGCGATCGCGAGAGCATTGGCTGCCATCCTGAGAGAGATCGAGGAGTTGGATGGCAAACCGAGCTTTAGGGGATTACTCAACTCCGGTACGTTTGCTACCCATACTTGAGTATGCATCACAGTTTCGCGCAAACTCTTGACAGTTCGAACTTGAGGAGAAAAGAAAGATCCGTCCGGATTCTTGTTCGATAAAACCGTACCTGCAGTCACCATCGATCCATTTCCCCGATTTGGAATATTCCACCAAATCGCAACCGCTTAACACAGGTGCATAGCGATCAGGGTTCTTGAGAAACACATCCCGAGCTTGTGCCGTAGAAAAATAGTAAGTACGACCGCGATGGCGAGCGGTATGTTCGAGAGAGCCAAGCACCCATGCTGAAGATGGAGCTTGACCAGCTTTCGCAGCGTCGATTGCGGCACGTAGCGTAACGGGGCAGTGCCCACCCATCGCAGTAGCTTCTGGCAGGTTCGATGGAGTGTTCGCAGCAGTGGAGGTGCCTTGTGAATCTTCGTTGGTGTTCGAAGCCATTAATGGTTGTGCTGCCTCTGTGACGATCGAAGGACTTGAGGTTTCGGCAGAGGTAACGCTTTGCGGCAAGCTTGGCGATGACGATAGAGCAACGTCGGCTGTATCGACTGAATGGAGGGTGCTTTCGGCAAGCCGAATGCGCGTTGGTCCCTGTTGCGATGGCACCTGAGGTACTGGGACCTGAGATGCTGGGACCTGAGGTGCTGGCACCTGCGTTGTCAGCACCTGTTGAGTTGGAATTTGTTGAGTTGAGGCTTGGGTGACTGCGTCATTTCGGGCAGTCATTGGTAGCGAAGTTCTCGGGTAAGAAGCCAACGATGCTTTGGTTGTTGCGGCTTCGCTTCGTTGACTGTTTTTATCGGCGACTTTGGCGATGATTTTCTCAAAGACTGCCGGGTCTTGATTGCTGACGTTTCGGTAAATTTCCTCCCCGTTTGGATAGAAGTAGACATCGGTAGGCCAGCGGTTAACACGGAATCGCAAAGCGGTTTTCAGTTCTCGTTCAGCATTAACACGCACGGCGACAACCGAGGAGTTCATCGTCTGAATCAAGGTCTCGTCGCGGAATGCTTTCTTTTCAAGCATTCGGCATGGTGGACAGTTATCGCCATAGAAATGAATCATCAGAGGCTTGCCGGTTTGCTCAGAGCGGCGCATGGCCGACTCCAGGCTATCCTCCCAGCGAATTTCCGACTGGCTTTTGGGAGTCGCTGCGTAGCTCGACGAAACAAATGTCCCCGTGCAAGCGGCTGGCAGAAGCAACCCCATAGCCAGTATTCCGACGGAGAGACTATCGAGGAGAAACTCGTTTAGTTTTGAACGCATCTCGGGTGTTCCCGTGGGTGGTAAGGCAGAATGTAAAGCTTTTCCGTGTTGATCGGTTGTAGGGGTTATGCCGGTCGAAGGAATCAGTGAAATTTGGGAAAAATGATTGGAGAAATCGGGCACAGAACCAGAAGTAGCTTGACAAAACCGGCAGCTTCGGTAATCTTCTCTAAGTCCTTTCGGATTGAAGCGAAAGTGTTTTTCTCGCTTCAGTTGCTTTTGCGACCCTTGCTAGGATGGCAATTAGCAAACAGCGGTTGGGTTCGAGCCGAGTGCCTGCAACAAGGCATGGTGAAATCCCACAAAAGTTTGTTGTCGACGGTAGCTTGTTTCCGGTGCGGTGCTCCGACCGGCGTTCTAACTCGCTTCCTTTTTCGATTCGCTGAATGCAAGCGTTGCAATATGATGTGTTCTTGGGGAAGGTGTTCCCGAGAGCGGATTTCCTTGTGGACGACAGGCTCGGGTGTAAAGATCGCCTACGAGCGCCTGCGTCTTCTCAGCTTTCCGTTAAATACGGGTTTTTTCTATGCCAAAAAAGAAGCGTTATCGGTCGCACATGCGCGGAGATGATATGGGTGGTGGATCAGGTGGATCTGGTGGATCACGTCCACGAGTGCGGCGCCCGCGTCGAAGACACGGGCCAGATTACAACACGGCTTTCGGCCGTGAAGAAGAGGCACAAAATGGCGAAAAAGCTTCGCAAGAACCGGAACTCGATGAGAACGGAAATGTGATCCCTAGGCCAGAGCAGAGCGCACCTGCTGAAGAGCCGGGCGTTGAGTTCTTTGGGATGCTAGAAATGCACCCCAATGGCTACGGATTCTTGCGCAGCCCATCGAACAACTACTCCCGTGAACGATCAGACCCGTTCGTACCGGGTACGATGATCGAAAAGTTCCGCTTGCGACAAGGCTTGAAGATTCGAGCCGTTATGCAACAGAGCCGACGCTCCCAAGGGCCACGCGTTCGCGAGATCGTCGATGTCGAAGGGATGAAGCCTGAGGATTACGCGAGCGTCAAAACATTTGACACTCTGACGCCCATCAATCCTGAGAAATGGCTAAGGCTTGAAGTAGGCCCGCAACCGGTCACGAACCGAGTGATTGATTTGCTATCGCCCCTTGGGCGAGGCCAACGGGCTTTGATCGTCGCTCCCCCACGCTCGGGCAAGACGATCATGTTGCAGAACATCTCCCGAGGAATCGCCGAGAATTATCCCGATGTGGAACTGATCGTCTTGTTGATCGACGAGCGACCAGAAGAAGTCACCGACATGCGTCGCAGCGTTACTCGCGGCGAAGTGATCGCTAGCAGCCTTGATGAAGACGTTGATTCGCACGTTCGATTGAGCCAATTGGTGGTCGATCGCTGCCGCCGGCTCGCCGAGATGGGCAAAGATGTTTTCTTGTTGATGGATTCCATCACGCGACTTGCTCGAGCATTCAACAAATGGGTCGGAAACTCTGGTCCAACCATGTCCGGTGGGGTGAACATCAAAGCGATGGACATTCCGAAGAAGTTGTTTGCAACAGCACGGGCGTTTGCCGAAGGTGGCTCATTGACGATCGTCGGAACGGCACTCGTCGATACCGGCTCGCGTATGGATGAATTGATCTTCCAGGAGTTCAAAGGCACGGGCAACATGGAGCTTGTGCTTGATCGCAAGCTTGCAGATCGCCGCATTTGGCCAGCGATTGACATCACTCAATCCGGTACCCGGCGAGAAGAACTGCTGCACGATCCGGAAACGTACCATGCGGTCACCATGATCCGCCGAACCCTCAACTCGATGAATCCAATCGAAGCGATGGAGCAATTGACCAAGCAGCTTGGGCGATTCCCAAGCAATCGCGAGTTTTTAAAGCTGATCTCGAATGCAAAGGTTATGGACTGATTCATTTCAGTGCATAAATAACTCTTGTTTCGGTTCAGAAAAAAGCAGCGGGTAGTCCATCAGCGCGATTTCGATCGCGCTTTCAAGAATGGGCGGGTAGCGGCAGATGATACCTTGGTGATGCATGCGATACGAAATACGCTCGAGAAACCTCGTTTGGGCATCTCTATCTCTCGCCGCGTTGGCAACGCGGTTCTAAGAAACCTTTGGAAACGCCGAATACGAGAAGCGTTTCGCTTGCAACAGCACCAACTCCCCAACAGCGTCGACCTTGTCGTTCGCCCGCGAAAAGGTGCAACCCCCGATTTCCAAGCCATCCAGCGTTCTATCCGGAAGCTTTCCGTGCGGCTTGCTCGCCAATTGCAGGAAGTTTAGCGATTGTAACGATTCGACTAATGAAATCGAATCCCCCTCGCCGATTCCACGATGAGGTTGGAAGTTCGACGACCTGGGGTCGCCGATAGGCATTCTGCATGCGCTTCGATAGCATTCAGCTGGACATTGGGGCGAGAGGCAAGCGATGGTAGAAGCATTTTATGGACTTCGAACGCGACCGTTTCCGGCAACCGCGCTGCTGGAGTCCTATGTTCAGACATCAGGTAGCCACGAGACGATTTCCGCAAGCTTGCGATGTTTGGAACGAGGGGACGGCCCGGCGATTCTCGTCGGCGGAGCCGGCTTAGGCAAAACGATGAACCTGCTGAAGATCGCGGATGAAGTTCGCGGCCAAATGCAGGTCGCGATGATCGCCGGATCCCAGATTTGTACAAGACGAGCGTTGCTGCAAACCATTGTCTATCACTTGGGTATCCATCGATCAGCCCCACCGAAACTTGAAACGGACGAAGGTCGCTTGCGACTGTCAATCCTTGAGCACTTGCAATCGATTTCAAGAGCCCTTCAACCATCTTTGTCGACGTATCCCAGGCCGGTTCGTTTTTCCTCCGAGAAACCTTCGCGAAGCGATTCCTATGGAGGGAACGCATATCGTTGGGTGTTGCTCTTTGACGAAGCCCAAACGCTGAGTGCGAAGTTGCTCGATGAGATTCGCGTTCTGACCAACATCGTTGACTCAGAAGGGGCATGTCTTCGCGTCGTTTTGGCTGGCACACCGAAACTTGAGGAGACCCTTACACATCCTCAGCTTGAATCGCTCAATCAAAGGATTGTATCCAGGGCTTATTTGCAACCCTTGGGACAATCAGAAGTCAAAGCATATTTAGAAGCCAAGGTTGCTTTGGTCGGTGGTCGCTTTGAGGCGATTTTTGAAACCGGCAGTGCCGAATTGATTTACCGAGCGAGCGAAGGGGTTCCAAGGTTAATCGACCAATTGGCCGACCAATCGATGTACTGGGGTGCCATGGCGGGAGAGCGAGTGATCAGTCCAGAGCGAATATCGCAGGCTTGGAGCAAACTGCATCTGTTACCAAGTCCATGGAAACTAGGGCGAAGCGTGGAATCAGGTTCGCAGGACAAGATGGATGAGGCATCTATTGCGATGCGCTCTAGCGCAGTAGCCTTGGGC
>CAIJIZ010000310.1 GCA_903820735.1 uncultured Pirellula sp. | reverse complement strand
CACAAGTGACCTACGACCCCTACCGATAAATTGATCTCCTCAAAGAGCTCTCGCTTGACGGCTTCCACCAAGCTCTCTCCGGCTTCGATTCCTCCACCAGGAAAACAAATTAATCCCGGTGCGCGAACCTTCAGTGATCGACGTATCACTAAAAACTGCTTATTTTCATATAACACTCCCACAACCGCATGCCGGCCACCCTCGGATCTAAAGCTGGTTTCGGACACTTTGCCAACAGCCTCGGATCCATTGCCACGAATAGTCCCGTTTTGAATTGCTTTATCCATTTCCCCGTGCCATTTCCCCGTGCCTATTCCCTATACCCTGGCTCCTCGCAATACCCTGCTCCCCGCCCCCGCAGCCTGCGCTTCGAAACCGGGCAGTCAAATCGGGCAGTCAAATCGGGTAGTCGATTTCCAAACGCATACCCTACTTGAAACCCTACTGGTACCATCCACGATGGTCAACACCACCCGGCTCACCTAACTTTGCCTCAGCACTGAACCTCCACCCGTATACCAAGTGTCCCACCCAACCCCACTTTTTCAAGCTAGTTCGATCGAACGGCAGTTCGCACATGAACTCGTCCGCCGGCTGCATGATCGCGGTTTTACCGCCTATTACGCTGGCGGTTGCGTTCGCGACGCTCTCCTTGGAATCCAGCCCAAAGACTTCGATGTCGCTACCAACGCGACGCCCGAGCAAGTCCGCGGTGCCTTCGGAGAATCTCACACCCAAGCGGTCGGGGAAGCTTTCGGCGTCATTCTCGTCCAAGGGAGAATCGCGAAACAAAAATGCCAAGTCGAAGTGGCCACCTTCCGTACCGATGGCTCCTACTCCGACGGACGACGACCTGATTGGGTCGAATTTGCTACCGCCGAACAAGACGCCCAGCGACGCGATTTTACGATCAATGGCTTGTTCTACGATCCATTGAAAAACCTCGTCATCGATTTCGTGGGCGGACAAGCCGATTTGCAGGCGAAAACCCTGCGAGCGATCGGAAACCCTGCCGATCGCATCCGCGAAGACCGCCTGAGGATGCTTCGCGCCGTGCGATTTGCCGCCAGATACGAATTCGAAATCGACCCCGATACGCTCCGTGCGATCATCCAATCCGCACCCGGCATCAGCCTCGTCAGCGGCGAACGCATAGGAAACGAACTGACCCGTATCCTCGAACACCCCAACCGAAATACCGCTTGGCAACTCCTGAACGCCAGTCATCTAAGCGAACATCTCGCACCGGAAATTCCAAGCAAATGCCCCTTGCTTCATGACCTGCCCAAATCTAACTGCCCCTTTCCCCTTGTCCTCGCCTCGCTCCTTCACCCGTGGTGCACTAGCCGCTTGCCAACACCAATAAGCCGACCGAGCCTTGCGCCAAATGAAAACGACCAGCTCAAGGTGCACCTAGCTGCCTTGCGGAATCGTTGGAAACTTTCCAACGCCGTCGCGCACGATACGCTGACTTGTATCAACACCTCTAAGTGGATGGTCCATGCAGACCTGTTCCCCTGGTCGGCCGTTCAACCAAACCTGCTTGAAGGCCAACACGCGGAATCCCTAACTCTTGCCGAACTTCTCTGCTCGCTTCACAACTGGCCGAGGCTTGGAATCGAACGATGCACCACGCAGCTCGATCTGCCGGTAGAACTTTGGAACCCCCCTCCTCTGCT
>CAIJIZ010000309.1 GCA_903820735.1 uncultured Pirellula sp. | reverse complement strand
TTAAGCGTCTGTCAGAGACTTTCGGATGCGCATTCCATAGAACGATCGCCACAAGAAGTAGGAAGCGATTGCAAGGAATAGGCAAGAGAATCCGGCAGTAACTGACGCCCCTTGTGTCTCCCGAATTTGAACCGCGAGGGCTACGGCGAGCAATCCAAAAAGCGTAGTGAACTTGATCACAGGGTTCAACGCCACACTCGACGTGTCCTTGAACGGGTCGCCGACGGTATCGCCAACGACGGTCGCATCGTGCAACGGACTTCCTTTCCTCTTGAGTTCAACTTCCACGATCTTCTTCGCGTTATCCCAAGCCCCACCGGCGTTTGCCATGAAGATGGCTTGGTACAACCCGAAGATCGCGATGGAGAAAAGGTATCCGATGAAGAAAAAGGGTTCGACGAAAGCGAGCCCAAGGGTCACAAAGAAGACGGCCATGAAAATATTAAACATCCCAACTTGGGCAAATTGAGTGCAAATCTCCACAACCTTCTTCGAATCTTCGATACTGGCTTTCGTCGAGCCATCGAGTTTGATGTTGCGTTTAATAAACTCAACTGCCCGATAAGCCCCGGTAGTTACGGCTTGAATCGATGCACCTGTAAACCAGTAGATGATCGCCCCGCCGCTGATAAGCCCCAAAACGAACGGGGCGTGCATAAGGGAGAGTTTCTCGATGTCTGAGGTCAACCCGTTGGTCAGACTCATAATGATCGAGAAAATCATCGTCGTTGCACCCACCACCGCCGTCCCAATCAATACCGGTTTCGCTGTAGCTTTAAATGTATTACCCGCACCATCGTTTTCTTCTAGCAAGTGTTTTGCGGCTTCGAAATTCGCGGTGAGACCGAAATCCCTGTTCAATTCTTGTTCTATGTTAGGAAGCGTTTCGATCAGCGAGAGTTCGAAAACGCTTTGCGCGTTATCCGTGACAGGACCGTAAGAGTCGACCGCGATCGTCACCGGCCCCATTCCGAGGAAACCGAAAGCCACCAACCCGAAGGCGAAGACTTCTGGAGCTTTCATTATCCCCGTCAGTCCATCAGCACCGCCGATGGTTGAGATCCAGTAAGCAACCGCCATAAGTCCAGTAATACTGGCCCCGAGCCACAAGCAAGAGAAGTTCCCAGCGACCAATCCAGAGAGAATGTTCAAAGATGCTCCACCTTCTTCGCTACTAGTTACCACTTCGTGAACGTGAGCCGAGGATGTAGAAGTAAATACCTTGACCAATTCAGGAATCACAGCACCAGCTAAAGTGCCGCAGGAGATGATCGTCGAGAGTTGCCACCAGAGGTTCGTATTGCCATTAAGGTCGGGAATCAAAAGGTAAGAGACGACGTAGGTCAATACGATCGAAACCACACTTGTAACCCATACCAATCGGGTCAGTGGCATTTCAAAATCAAGCTTTGGAGAATCTGCATACCGCGCTTTGGTCCAAAGCTCGTTGAAGTAATACGCAGCGACCGAGGCGACGATCATCATCGCCCGCATCACGAAGAGCCAGACGAGCAGCTTCACTTGAAGACCTTCGTAACCTGCCCCGGCAGAGTTTTCATTGATCGCAAGAAGGATGAAAGTGATTAGTGCAACTCCCGTCACACCGTAGGTTTCAAAACCGTCGGCACTTGGACCGACCGAATCCCCTGCATTGTCCCCCGTGCAGTCAGCAATAACACCCGGGTTGCGAGCATCGTCTTCCTTGATCTTGAACTCGATTTTCATCAAGTCCGAACCGATATCCGCGATCTTGGTAAAGATCCCACCCGCGATACGCAGGCAAGCCGCTCCGAGGCTCTCCCCGATCGCAAAACCAATAAAACACGCCCCTGCGTAATCTCGAGGGAGAAACAACAAAATACAAAGCATGATCAGAAGCTCCACGCTGATGAGCATCATACCGATGCTCATCCCAGCCTTGAGCGGAATCGCATAGACCGCATAAGGCAACCCAAGAAGACTTGCATGAGCCGTGCGCGAGTTAGCAAATGTATTCACCCGGATCCCGAACCAAGCCACCATGTAACTTCCAAGGATCCCAATGACGCTGAAGAGCACAATGATCATCACCTTGGGGACCGGTTCTTTGAGCAACCAACCAAAATAAGCAACGATCACCAGAGCGATAATCACCCACAGCATCGCCAAAAACTTCCCTTGGGTCACCAAGTAGGTTTTACAAGTCTCGTAGATCAACTCAGAGACTTCCAACATGCTCTTGTGTACCGGCATGTTTTTCAGCTCATTAAAAATCCGATATCCGAAGACCAACCCCGCCAAGCAAATCACCAATCCACCCATCAACCACAATCGTCCTGAGAGCCCCATAAACTCAGAACTTCCTAAGTCTGGAAGGACCAAGTCCGCCTCGCCGTGCACCTTTGTCCCACTCCCATCGGCGGACGCTCCTTCGGCCGCCAAGGCACTTGGAAGCCCGCACATTGTTGCAAAGACAATGAGCCAGAGAATGGTGAATACCCCACAGAGGCGATGGCGCATGGGATAACGACATGAAATACTGTTCGAAAACATGAGAGAATGGGTCCTACACGCTAGCGTCGAAAAACTAGGGGGGAAACAAAAATCCGCGGGGCGAACCTCGCTGAGGGCACCGCAGCGCAACACTGCCGTATAACTCGGTGTTGCAGTCGATAGGCTAATAGACAAACCCCAGCGATTCAATAAGCCCAAGTCCTTTTCGGGATAAAAATTTCGCGTAAAACACAATCCAAGGGTACCTAAACTACCTTTAGCAGCACGGAAACCCAATAAACGGGGGATCGGACCAACTTATTCCAGGCCGCACGTGCAGATTTCCGAGCCGCATTTACCTTGAAGGATGGAGGATTTACCAGCCGATCAAGCACCTACCATCACTCCTTCCGCTCGCCGCCATGATCAATTCCTCACCCGAATACTCCTTATGAACTCATTTTCCACCAAAAGAATGAGTACAATGTTTTGCCGGCATATGCTTTACGTATCGTGAGCTTTAGTTTCATGTGCTTTACGTTCGCATTCTGAGTGTCCTTCCTAACAGAACGCTCGGTTTACAACTAAATCACATGTCGAAAGCGATCCCTACGATGCAATTCGATATCATCCGCGTCCCGGATGGGGCTTCCGATTTAAAACGTGTACAAAACTGCTTCTACAACTTCGCAGTGACTATGAAAACCCAATACCTGAATAACCGCAGTCCTTTCGACTTTACCGCAGTTGTTTCGACTCGCGGCGCCAACAAGATCGCATCGATCGCCTTGGCAACCTTGCTCGTGGTCGGTTCTGCGGTCGGCAGTATTCACGCCCAAAACGCAGCTGACGGCGAAGCGGCTAACGGCCAAACTGCGAACAGCCGAGCAGCACAGAGCGATGACGAAGTTCGTCCAACGCGTCGAGCAACGCTTCCGCCGCAAGTTGAAAAAATCGACAAGGCTTTAGAAGCTAGCTGGTCGGAGGCAGGGATTCGTCCATCACCGGTCGAAGAGGATCTGAAGTGGGTTCGCCGCGTTTACCTTGACATTATTGGACGCATCCCGAGCTTTGAGGAATTCGCCAGTTTTGCCAAGGACAAGTCCCCCGACAGGCGAGTTAATCTGGTACGCAAACTCCTCGAAGACGATCAGTACACCGAGGAATACGCAAACCATTGGGGCACGATCTGGGCCAACATCCTGATTGGTCGCAATGGTGGGATGGAAGAACGATCGTTGACCAACCGTGCCGGGATGCAGAAGTACTTGCGAGATTGCTTCGCAAGCAACAAGCCCTACAACACGATGGTATATGAATTGGTGACTGCCACGGGAACCACCAAGCCCGGTTCAGAGAAATTCAACGGTGCTGCGAACTTCCTTGCGATGAAGGTCAATGAAGAGAAGGGGGTACAAGCCACGGCAGCGGTATCGAGGATTTTCTTGGGGCTGCAAGTTCAATGCACACAGTGCCACAATCACCCGTTCAATCAGTGGAAGCAACAGAAGTTTTGGGAGTTCAACGCGTTCTTTCGACAAACTCGTGCCTTGCGTCAGTTCGCACGGGGAACCGATGACATCGATCAAATCGAACTGATCAACGAAGATTTTGCCGGCGAAGGCTCCCACCCGGAGAAAGCCGAGATTTATTACGATCTTCGAAATGGGGTCAGAAAAGTCGCTTATCCGACCTTCATCGACGGCACCGAAATCGGCAAGAGCGGCTATGTTTCCGAAGTCAACCGCCGCAAAGAACTTGGCGATTTGATGATGGAAAGCGACTTCCTCGACAAAGCTATCGTCAACCGTGTTTGGTCACATTTTCTCGGATACGGATTCACGAAACCTATCGATGATCTCGGACCGCACAACCCTGTGGTAAACATCGAGCTCTTCGAGACACTTTCGAAGGACTTCCGTAATTCCAGCTATGACTTGAAACAACTCATTCAATGGATCACCCTCTCGAAGCCTTATCAGCTGACCTCGAAGATCACGAAAGACAACGACTCGGATGATCCAGCGATGGGCGAATTGCCTCGCTTTAGCCACTTTTACACGAGGCAGATGACAGCCGAGCAATTGTTCGCTTCGTTATCCGTTGCGACCCAAGCAAACCGAAAAGGAAGCCTAGACGAACAGCAACGTCGACGCGAAGAATGGATGCGTCAATTCGTGGTAGCTTTCGGTACCGACGAAGGGGACGAGACGACCACCTTCAATGGTTCGATTCCACAAAGCTTGATGATGTTCAACGGGGAATTGATCCGTTCGGCGATTTCCCTCGAGCCCGGCACTTGGCTTCACGAATTGAGCACTTCGAAGGGAACGCCACAAGAGAAAGTCCAGTTCCTGTTCATCGCGGGACTTGGTCGACGACCGCGCCCCGAAGAGATCGCAGTGGCTTCGCAAATACTCACAGCCCGCAAAGCGGAAGTCGGCGGCATGTTGCAAGACATGTGGTGGGCTATCCTCAACAGCAACGAATTCATTTTCAATCACTAAATCACTTAATCAGTAAATCACTTACCGTCCATCGACAACCTTTTCCAGACCGTTCTATAGAACCGAGGTAAAACTATGTGGAACCGCCACGCTACTCCTTCCGGGATGTCCCGACGACACTTCATGTCCCACATGGCCGGCGCGAGCGCCATGATGGGTGCGTCACTCTCACTCGGACACTCGCTGCGAGTACATGCCGACACGCTGAAGAGCAACCGCAAGTCCTGCATCTTGCTGTGGATGGGTGGTGGACCATCCAGCATGGACATTTGGGACCTCAAGCCCGGTACTGACAACGGCGGGCCGTTCAAACCGATCAGCACATCAGGCGATGTTCAAATCAGCGAGCACATGCCAATGATGGCGCAACAAATGCACCACATGGCTATCGTCCGATCGATGAGCACTCGCGAAGCGGACCACAATCGCGGTAGATACTACATGCATACAGGCTATGTTCCCGATGCGAATGTGGATTACCCAAGCTACGGGTCGGTCATCGCTCACGAACTGATTTCGCAACGTTCCGAACTTGAAATCCCTCCGTTCGTCTCCGTTGGAGGAGCTAGCGAAGGACCAGGCTTCTTGGGTATGTCTTGGGCACCTTTCAACGTCACAAGCAATGGTCGGGTGCGGAACTTGGAAATGAGCGTCGACTCCGATCGACTAAGCCAACGCCGTTTCGCTTTGGAAACAATTGAGAACTCCTTTATCAACCAAAAGCGAGGTACCGTTCTGGAAGATCACCGAAAAGTCCTTGGAAAAACCTTTGACTTGCTCACGAGCAAGCAAATGCAGGCCTTTGAAGTGGACAAAGAACCAGAGGACATGAAAGAGCGTTACGGGAAGAACGGCTTCGGACAAGGTTGCTTGCTCGCTCGTCGCTTGGTCGAAGCCGGCGTGGCTTTTGTCGAAGTCGATCTGGGTGGTTGGGACAACCACCAGAACATTTTCCGAACTCTTGAAAACGATCGCTTGCCAGTTCTCGACAAAGCCATGGCCGCGTTGACCTCCGATCTTTCCGAGCGTGGCTTGCTAGAAGATACATGTATCGTTTGGATGGGCGAATTCAGTCGAACACCACGCATCAATGCCGACGCCGGTCGAGATCACTGGGCACGAGCTTGGAGCGTTGTCGTCGGTGGCGGGGGAGTCAAGGGTGGCCAAGCCATCGGTGCGACGAATGAAGACGGAACGGACGTTACCACCGAGCCTTATTCTTCCGAAGACCTCATGGCATCGGTTTGCCATGGATTGGGTATCTCGCTCGAAACGACATTCACCAGCCGCAATGGTCGGCCGATGAAAATCGCCAACAGCGGTAAACTCATCAAGGGATTATTCGCGTAGCGTGCCCGAAGAACGATCGAATCGCGATACGCCGTTCGATCCGTCCGATTGGGATCCAAAAGCTCTGATCGAGACCCACTACCAAGGTGTGTGGCGATACCTCAGAGCAATAGGATGTTCGGCGGATTTGGCGGATGATATCTCCCAAGAAACGTTCGTCGCCGTACTCAAACGCCCCTTTGAACAATTCCACCCAAACTCAACTGCCGCTTACCTCCGCCGTGTCGCATTCCATTTAATGGTCACGGCGAAACGGCAGGCGGGCAAGATGATTGCTACCGACGAACTAGAAGTTCTCGATCGCATCTGGACGCGTTGGGTAGGTGCCGATCTGAGCGGCGATGCAGTCATCGATGCGCTCACCGAATGTTTCTCGAGATTGACACCCCGCGCCCAACAATCCCTGCGTATGCGTTATGCCGACAATGCATCTCGCGAAGATATCGCCGAGTCGCTGAAAATCACCTCGCATGGTGTGAAGAACTTGCAACAACGAGCCAAAGCCCAACTGCGCGAGTGCCTCGAGGAAAAACTTAATCCATCATGACCTACCCCAACAGTGACAAGTCGCCCGAATTGCCACATCCAGAGGCAACCCTGCCCGAAAAGATCGAGCTTGGCGAAGCACAGCTTAACGATATTTCGCTCGATGGGCTTCTAGCCGAAATCTTCAATGCTCCTCGCGCCACGCACGAAGCGACCGAGCGAATTTTACGCCGTATCAGTGGGAACTCTTCCGACGCACCACCTGAAGTCGATCCGACATCGGAGGGCAAAGCTCGCGTCATAACTACCAAAAGCCGTTTCTCTGCTGCGGATCTAGAACTTGCAATTCAATCAGCACAGCGCGATCGCCGTTCCAAAGTTGACGAGAGTCGATCGCGCAAGGCGACCAGACGACGACGCGCAATCCTCACCTTGGTATCGACGACGGGAATTGCTGCATCCCTTATGACCGCAGCTTTTTTGGTTTGGAAATCATCCCCGAATGCATCCAATCCAAGCGTGGGCGGAACCGATTCGGCAACTGCAACAAATCAAAGTTCACCACTCACCGATTCCTCATCCGCCGAGAACCGCATTGCCAACAGTTTCGGTTCTTCCATCGCACACAACACCTCTGAACCAAAACCCGAAGTGCTTCCGGGAAGTTCAGATAGCAGGCCAAGCGTAGCTTCGCCACGTCCCTCGAGCGATTCCGAAATCGCATCCTCAATTGGATCCAGTCCAACGAATTCATCCACTTCGAACCGCTCACCGCATCCTGACGACCCAACTCTCAGTGCGAACAACCTATCTCGCAGTGCAATGAATGCACAGACCGAACCACCCGCGAACTTGCTTAGCAACCAAGTTGATGCGGGGCTCGTAGGTAATGGCCTGATCAATACGGCTGCCATATCTGTTATCAATCACCAATTTGAAGACATGTGGAAGGACGTTTCGAGCAACTCTTCAAACCTTCGTCTTTCAACTCCAAACGCCATTTCGGAACAACACGTTGCTTCGAGGCCCGATCTACTCGTCAACCGAATCGCTTCACTGCTCATTGGCCGCTTGCCGACCTCTTCCGAATTAGAAGCCATTCGCCAAGAGAACTTGCTCAAAACGCGAAGCATCAGCGAAGACCATGCGCAGTGGGTTGATGCAATCGCATATCGCTGGCTAGCGAGCGACGAGTTCTCACATACTTGGGGCAACGCGTTATCGAATTTTTATCGAGGTGGGTATCCGATAGACAACGCGGACCGAGAGCAAGCCCGTGAATTTGACGACTGGCTCACTGAACAAGTGAAACTCAACGCATCGCTGCGGGATATTCAGAAACAAGCCCTCCGTGGGATTTCCGATAAGACGCATCCATCACGCTTTCTCGTCGATCATTGGTCAAAGCTTGCTCAAGCCGCTCCTTCAAAGCCAACGTCCGCGAACGCTAGCTCTGCGAAACTCTCGGCACCGCAACAAGCGAAGGCCCGTAATGGAAAGATTGCACCTGAATCATGGATTGGACTAAATGAGAACGAATCCACAGTACTCACCGGGCTGACCAATCTGTTCTTGCAAGTTACAGATAACCCGATGTTGGCTTGCTCGCAGTGCCATCAACAATCGCAACCTCTGAACGACGCAAATCCATCCGCTAACTTTGGTGGAGAAGTAGCCGTCATCACAAGTCGAACTGCAAAGCCGGTTTCGTATGGCTCGATCTCGGCCCTGCTTCTGAACGTCCTCGAATCAAACAATCGAGAGCTTTTTGCCAAGGACGATGAAGACCGCGCCGTGAAGCTTACTCCCGCATTCCCCAACGGCAAAAGGGCTTCAGCGACAGATACAGTCGATACTTTGTTGACAACTTGGGTCGAAGAAGGAAGCCATTCCCAACGAGGTCTGGTCAATAGCCTATGGAAGTCGTTTTTCGCGGTCCCTCTAGTCGCCCCTGAAGAACGTTTCGGATCGACGAGCACATCGAGCCGAGAGGAATTGCTCAACTATATTTCTCAACAAGCATCCGACCATAATGCATCCGTGCGTCAGTTGGTCTATTGGATGTTGCACTCCGCACCGACTCTTCAACCGGAAATCACATTAGACATCCAAAATGTTATAGCCTTGAGCCAAGAGGATTTGCAATCGTTGCGAACCCGAATCGAATTGCAACATGTCTTGGTCCATCGCCCAAGACGCGGAGGCTCTGTTGAGGAGTTTGTGAATCAACTCCTTCCCGTTCAGCAAGAGATTCAGGACCGAGCCCTTTTAGCGCAACCCTCATCAAGTCAATCATCTAATAAGAAGAAACCCAATACCACGGATCGCATCGCTGCTGATGGTTCTTCTAAAGAAGAACTGGAAATGAATGCAGGGGAACAGATTGGCAAGGCGCAACTTATCTACGGAGCACCATCGGTACAAGTCGCTGACTTAGCAACACGCCTTTCCGAAAGCCCATTATCGGAGGCTGAATTGATCGAACACACGTATGGGGTTTTACGTGGTCGCAAGCCGAGTTCGGCAGAGCAAGCGATTTGGAGTGCAAGTCGCCTCAAGGAGTTCGCGAAACCGGAAGCTACCTTACGCATCTTCAGCGGCGTAAGTGCATTTGAATATCCAAACCAGTAAGATCGACTGACTTCAAGGCCATTACTCCCATACCGTCAAATCGACAACTACATTTCCCTCGGGCCTTTGAGCCCGCTAAGCACAAATCGCAGGGTAGTGGAATCGCAGGGTAGTAGAAGCCGAGTCGCGACTCGAATGGGTTCGGCTCCCTTTGCTTCTTTGCGTCTTTGCGTGAGCCATGCGTACCCCTCGCACGGCCTCAGAGGGCCATGCTACGGGGCCATGATACGGAAAGATCTTGGCTCCACTTCTTCTGCTTGGGCGGGAGAATTAACCTCAATCGCTTGGCCCCCCTTCTCCCGCTTGGGCGGGAGCATTGGCACCAAGTTAAGGAAGAAAACTGGTGTTTCCTTGGGATATAGCGCGTAGTTACCCTCACGGAACGTCTCTACCAAAAGTCATTCCAATGAGGGAACTACGCAATGGATAGGA
>CAIJIZ010000308.1 GCA_903820735.1 uncultured Pirellula sp. | reverse complement strand
GGCAACATTGACTGCGACGCATTTCCAATCCGGATCCATGATCTCCTTTAGTGAATCCACCGAGGAGTCTGAGGCCGGTTGATCACAAAGAAAGGCATCTGGGAAGAGGTTCATGCCTTCTTGGACGGGTGGCTCAATGTGGGCTTGATGGTATCTGTTTCCCAATGCCCGAAAGGATGGGCCGGCCCATCCTACGATTCCTTGAGACTTCAACGTCTTTTGGAAAACATTTCTAAGGAAATCCCACGTGGGTGGACTGATCCCTTCGGGAGGTGAGCGGTCGACCACGAGCAGCATTGTCTTTTCATCGATTTTCAGATCCGAAAAAGATTGGGAATCGACAATAGTCTGCAAGGAGGCTTCTTGCGAGTCGTTCGTTAATGTCTTGGGGATTCGTTCGACACTTGCGAAGCGACTCAAGATTTCGGCAGGAAGACTTGAGTCGTCGGCTTGCTCGGGTTTTGCGGTTGGATCTCCATTCAGATCGATCAGAACAAGATCAATTTCATCGAGTTGCAGTTCGTTGGAGTTTAGGTATTCGGCCAATCCCGAGGGGGTTGGTGCAATAAGAATCGTCCCTTGGATTCGAAGCTCGACGGGCCAAGCATCGAATCGCTCAAAGAATTCTTGGCCTTGGAGAATCGGCAACTCGGAGGCCATCACAAGAAATACCGATAGGATTCGGAGTAAGTGGCGGCCGGGATTCGAAGTGGAAGCATATGCAGATTTTAAAGTCATCAGTTGTGTTTGAAGGTTAGGTACGATGGGCGCCGTAGATTAAGGGGGAGTCGGAGATTAAATGGCGTCGATTATATGGCGTCGATTATATGGCGTTGATTAATGGGAGTTGTAGATTGCAACGCGACCCATGGGACCACACGTCCAGATGCTACCGTCCGGAGCGACTTGGACCGCGTGGTAAGGATCGACCGAGAGTGGGTGCCAATGTTCAGCATCGTTGCTCCATTCGCTACCGGTTGGTCCGACGGTAATCCAGTGAAGCTTCGAAGGTCCTTCGGGGATGTTTGCTTGTTCTATGTAAACGACGCACGAACGGAATCCGCGCGGAGGTTCACCTATCGGCTTGCGCCATTCTTGGACGTCCGGATCGAAGATTGCGATGTTGCCAATTGGAGAATCGGGGGTTTTGTAGTCGCCACCGACGGCGATGACTTTACCAGCAGGGCTTTGTGCAAGCGAAAAAATTCCCGCCGAGGAATGACTTGGGATTGGCTCGACGCTGGTCATCTTGAATGAAGTGATGTTTTCTTTGCTCGATAGAATCGGAGCGGAACCGACTTTGCCACCGAGCCCGATCCACAAAGATAGTTCAGCTTTGGGAGGATTTGTAGTCGGTGTGTTGGGTGTCTGGGACAGCATCAAACTTGAATTGCTTGCTGCGAATCCGGCTTCGCCGTCGCGAACGCTCAACGAATCGTGTTGAATTTGCGTCCATGATTGGCCTTGGTCTTCGGTTCGCAGGACCATGATTTTACCGTCGACAGGATCCCCGAAAGCGATTCCTTGGTTTGAATCGTAGAATTTTAAACCGTCGATGAAGGCTTCTTTGGCCGGGTGTTCGAAGACGCAGTGCCAAGTGGTTCCGGCGTTCTGAGTTCGGTAGATCCGACAAGGTGTTCCGGCGGTAGCGACAACTACGCATTCAGCGGAGAAAGCGTGGATCGATCGAAGTTCAACGGGTGGAGATGACAGGGTTAGATTTTTCAATTCGGTGATTGGGTGACTGGTCCAGGATTTTCCTTGATCGATAGTTCGAAAGAGGGCGGAGTGGCTACCGCAGACCCAGGCCGTATTTCGATCCACGGGTGAGAGACCTCGAAGCGAACTGATCGAAGGGGTCTGGAGATTCATCCACGGGGGGGCGGATTGAGCAAGGGAGCGAGGGGAAGCGAGTGGATTGATCGCAATGCAGAGAGTTAGGCAAACCAAGCGCCAGAATGAACCGTGGGGGCTTTGGTGTTTCCCGGCTATGTGGGGGTAGGTTGTGGTGCCGATAGCGAATTGTGAAGGGGGTTGAGGTGTAGGTGAGTGCAACATAGCGTTTACATCGTAAATGGAGACTGAGTATGCGGGGGGCGAGGGAGCGAGAAGTAACCTGAATTGATGATAGGGTGAAATTCTGCAAGAATTCTTGCTAGAATACCACTGTGTAAGCGCCTGATGAGGTTGGGAATCTTGCCGTAGCAAGAGAAATTGCTCAAATCCATAGCTTCAGTTCGTTGCGCGTTTGTTTTGTTGCGCTTTTGTTTCGATTTGGTACTTTGACTGGAATGATCCGATGACGACACCTCCGAACCCGGCAGAATCACAAGACTCGAACAATGTTTCGGGAGATGGTACTCCGTTGCAATCGGAATTTCAGCCCAGGGCAGCGACGAACCAAGAACCCGAGCACAAGTTATGGGAGGGTGGGTACTCGCCCAAGGCCATGTATGGGACATGGTTGACCCTCGGGATTATTACTGTTGGAACGATTCTGGCTTTGATCTTGTTACCGACGTTGGGGGCGATGCCTGCGGGCAATCAGATGATATGGCTAGTAGCACTCGGTGTGATCGCGGTGCTTTGGGTACTCGGGGCGTTCCTGTTTTATTATCGCCGTTGGAGCACGCATTACGAGCTAACCACGCAGCGATTTATTCACACCCAAGGGATCCTCACCAGAACTACCGATCGCGTTGATGTGATCGACATCGATGATGTTTCCTATACTCAGGGTGTCGTTGATCGAATCTTGGGCGTTGGAACGATTCGATTGATGAGCAAAGATCAATCGCATCCAAAACTCAATCTTTTGGGGATCGATCAAGTCGCTCGGGTCAGCGGGATGATCGACGATGTGCGTCGCAAAGAGCGACGGAAACGAAGTCTTCATATCGATGCAACCTAATTCACTTGAGAATTTCATTCCGGTTCATCCGAATGAGTTTCAGGCCGCTATCGAGCACTCGGATTTCATCAATGTCCAAGCTTGGGAGAAGGTGCGAGAACTCAAAGGGAGTCTTTCGGAGATTCTTCATCGAAGAGCACGCCGCGACTACGGTCCACTATTCGAAGCTTATGTGCCCTTTGATCCTGATCGCGATGGATTGGTTTCGAAGTTCGTAGCAACGAAAACCACAGCAGAGGTTTTCGAACAAGCCGAAGTATTGCTAGAGCATGCGAATTATAGAAGGCTCAGGCCAAGCGAGATCTACGAAGCGGTACGTACCACTTCAGCTTGGGGTGGCAAGCTTAGGATTCGGATGAGCGATTACAAACGCTTAAGAGTCTATGCACGAGGCGATACGCAGACACAGCGCACCAAGCGGCTATGGTATCGCTGGTTTAGAAAATGCGAGATCAGCGTGCCGATCTACAAGCAGCTTGTGGTCTTATTCGAACGTCGCATTCCAACAAATCCAACGTCGAAGGCGAAGGGAAAAGCCACGAAGCGAGACAAGGGGCAAGAGGGGGGGCCAACCGAACTGGTGCATTGTCGGATGTTCAAAAATATTCCGCATTCGGATGTTGACATGTTGTTGCCAGGTTCGATTCGCATCTCGTGGCTAGATCAAGGCAAGATCGGGATACCGACCCTTTGGGGATTCTCGGTGATGGTCACCCGATTGGTTCGCAATGTTTGGCTTGTAGCGATCTTGACTGCATTAAAGATTTTCAGTGCGGCTTGGATCTATATCGCTGTCTTAGTCGCCGCGGTTATCTATAGTGTGAAATTCTTCTTCTCGTATCGCCACGCGCGCAACAGGCACTTGTTGCAGGTGACGCAAAGTCTTTATGGTCAGACGTTAGCAAATAACAAAGGGGTATTGTTGCGGTTGCGAGACGAAGCCGAGCAGCAGGATTTGACCGAGGCGATGGTGGTTTTGTACGTTTTGTTCGATCGAGCTAGCCAGGGAAAGACGCTCTACCAGATCGATCAACTCGATTTTCTCGATCGCGACTGCGAGCTGCTCCTCGATCGCCTTGGGCTTGGAAAGATCGATTTCGATATCCATTCGACAGCTCGGTTTCTGTGCGATGAGAAATTTCTCAATCCCGGGAACGGCACTTGGGACTTATCCCCGTCGAACGTGGTTCCCTGATCAGCATTTTCTGGCGTGTTTGGTGACTTTGGGAACGAGGGAAGTCCAGACTTCTATCGGACTTGAGGCTACAAGGGTGGAGGCACTCGTCGAAATTCTGTTTTTTGGTAATCTTAGAGGGTATTGGGTTCCAGATTCACCTTCCCGATTCATCCGACTTGCTTTGAAGCGATTCCATGTTCGAAAATTTTTCTCTCGCCCCTCCCGACCCTATTCTCGGCCTGAACGCGGTTTTTGAAAAAGACCCGCGCCCCTTCAAACTCAACTTGACGGTTGGTGTGTTCAAAGACGACCAGGGACGGACTCCGATTTTGGAGAGTGTACGCCAGGCGGAAGCAAAGATATTTCAGACTCAAAAAACCAAAGGATATTTGCCGATTGAGGGGGGGAAGGATTTCACCGATCAGGTCAATCGATTGATCCTCGGCGAAGACTTCGATTTCGGGAGGGTCGCAACCGCTCATACACCGGGTGGAACTGGAGCTTTGAGGGCCGCAGCAGATACGCTGTTGAAAGTGATGCCTGGGCGTCGGTTTTGGGTAAGCAATCCGACTTGGGCAAATCACAACGCAGTCTTCCAAGCGGCTGGGTTTCCCGTGCTCTCCTATGCGTATCTTGATGCCGCGAAGACCGGTCTCGATTTCGACGGATTGATCCGACAGCTTGAACAAGAAGGTCAGCCTGGGGATGCCGTCTGCTTGCACGCTTGTTGTCATAATCCGACCGGTATCGACCCGACCCCTGCTCAATGGGCAGTGCTTTCGGAAGTGTTGGCCAAGAAGCGAATGTTGCCATTCATCGATTTCGCATACCAAGGCTTCGGCGATGGACTTGAGGCAGATGCTAAACCGATATCGATCTTGCTCAAGGATCACTCGGAATTGGTGATTTGTGGCTCGTTCTCGAAGAACTTTGGACTTTATAGCGAACGTGTTGGAGCGTTGCTGATGATATCGGCGGATTCCAAAATTACGGAATCGGTATTGAGTCAAATGCGGGTGGCGATTCGATGCAATTACAGCAATCCTCCTCGTCATGGGGAAGCGATTGTCGCGACGATCTTAAGTGATCCGCAGTTATCCAAGTTGTGGCGCAGTGAAGTCGATGCGATGCGCAAGCGGATCTCCGAAATGAGAGTAGGTTTCATTGAAGGGATGAAGAAACGAGGTAAGGACTTCTCGTTCCTCGCTTCGCAGAAAGGGATGTTCTCCTACACGGGTCTCAATGCGATGCAAGCGGATTGGCTTAAGCAGGAGAAGGGGATCTACATCGTCGGTACGGGTAGAATCAACGTTGCCGGTTTGACTTCTGATACGCTGGAGAGCGTGTGCGACGCGGTCGCTCAGGCTTAAGAATGT
>CAIJIZ010000307.1 GCA_903820735.1 uncultured Pirellula sp. | reverse complement strand
TAGTTCGGACTTTCCACCTGGGATAGTCGCGTTGAAGTTTTCGGCAGTCGGAGATGTAGCAAATATGATCGCCTGTACGGTTTGTATCGCTTAGGGTGTATTCAACACGGTAGGGACTGAGTTGTTCGATCAGGTCGATGCACTCGAGAACGGAGGCGGAATTCCCACGCCCTCCACCCAAGTTGTAGACTTCTCCTGGTCTAGGTTGCGAGTAAAACTCCTCAAAAGCAGCGATGACATCGCTGCTGTCGATCTGATCGCGAACTTGCTTCCCTTGATACCCGAAGATGGTGTAGGGTTTGCCATGAACCGCCACATGCACCAAATAGGAAAGGAATCCATGTAGTTCAACACCAGCATGTGCTCCTCCCGTTAAACAACCTCCGCGAAAGACTCCGACTTTGAGCCCAAAGTACTTGCCGTACTCTTGAGCTAGTACATCGGCTGCTGTTTTCGATGCGCCAAATAAGGAATGCAGTGTCTGATCGATACGGCATGATTCGTCGATGCCATGATAGTCTTTCTCTCTGGCATATTCCCATCGCGTTGGGCATTCGACCAACGGTAACTCATTGGGCGCATCTCCATAAACTTTGTTCGTGCTCATGTGACACACGACCGCATCAGGAGCATAACGCCTAACACCCTCGAGAACGTTTAAGGTGCCGACGGCATTGACTTCGAAATCGATCAAAGGAATCTCTTTGGCTTTATCGTGCGAAGGTTGCGCAGCGCAGTGAATCACTAAGTCTGGGGTGGCTTTCCGCAGTAATTCAAATAAGCCTTCGCGATCACGGATGTCAATCGCATACGATTCAAAGCGACGTGTCTGGCGTTGCAGTCTTTCGAGATTCGCTCGTGTACTCCCCGAAGTTCCAAAGAAGAACTGACGCATGTCGTTATCTACGCCGATTACATCTGCACCAAGTCGATCCCAGTGCAAAACCGCCGTTGAACCAATCAGTCCGCTAGAACCTGTTACGAATACACGCATGGATTGAGTCCTTATCCACTACACCAATAGTTGTCGACACTAGTCGATGAATCGGTCAGGGGAAGCGAGGGAGATGTCGATCGACGGATCCTCTCTGTCAAGCAACTCGCCGACAAGCTTTCCGCTGATCGGGCCGAGACTCATCCCCATCATCGCATGTCCGGTAGCGACAACAAGATTATCGATCCCCTTCGGTCTTCCTAGGTAAGGTACACCGTCGGGTGATACCGGACGCAATCCGACCCATGGCTCGATTCCTTCGAAGTGGCTCGTTTTGAACCTTGGCATGTATTCCGGGATACTCTTGATAATCCCTTGTACTCGTCTCGGATCGATCGACTGGTTCAATTCACCTAATTGCATCGTTCCTCCAAAACGCAGCGATGAAGCTATCGGTGTTACGGCAACTTTGGCTTCCACCAATATGGAACAGACGCTTGGGAGCTCCACCGGGTTTGGAACAGTGAGCGAGTATCCTTTGCCGGCTTGCATAGGGATTCGCAACCCTAGTGGGCGAGCAAGCTCATCGCTCCAAACACCGCCACTTAAAACAAACTCATCGGCATGCACCGATTGCTGAACGGTTTCCACCGCTTCAAGCCTGCCTCGCTGTTGTTTCCAGCCCGTCACGTGCTGCCCAAAAAGGAATTCCCCACCTAAATCACGGATGCGTTGTCTCAAGGAAGCGATTAATTGCCCCGGGTTTAAGTGGCAGTCTTTGGGGTAGTAGACACTCCCTTTGACTTGCATACTGACATTGGGGTCGAGAGCCGTTGTTTCCTCTGGAGTCAGAACCGAAGCAGGTACTCCTAACTCTCTGGCTCGTTCTGCAAGGTGGGCTTCTTCTTCAAGCCCATGAGAAGTCTTGCACAACATCAATAATCCACGCTTGACCAACGATGAATCTATACCGCTGTCTTGCCATTGAGAATACAACTCGCGCGATGCGAGATTGAGGTCCCGAAGCAGTTCGCTGGCCGCGTTGACTTGATCGCGATTCGTCGCCATGTAGAACCGCATCCCCCACTTCATCAAGTCCCAACTAAGTCGAGGCTGGACATAGAATGGACTCTCAGGGTCTCTCATCCATCGCAGTCCCTGCGTGATAATCCCAGGCACCGCCAATGGCATAAAGTGGCTCGGGACTACCATCCCCGCATTCCCCAACGAGCAACTGTCTGCATGCTCGGTGTTACGATCAAGTATGGTTACATCCATACCACGCTGCAAAGCAGCTAACGCGGATGAAAGACCGATGATTCCATTTCCAATTATCAAAACCCGCTTCGCCATCGCTTCTCCTCTGTCGTCTCTATCTTCGGTCGTCTCTATCTTCGGTCGTCTTTGTTGTCCGTACTCCGGATAACGCTAGTTCCCGAAATACGTTTTTGTTTGAATGATTGTTACTGTATTGCTTCCTGATGTGGACTTAAAGACCTTCTAATTCCGCCAAGGTTCAAGTAGTGTTCTACGGAGCACTCGTAGTATCCTGATTCGAAGGTGCTCCCTCTAATCGCTTTCGTTGCTCTTGAAGGAATTCACCGAAACACCCCTGCGATATCGCCCGACGCGCTCGCTCCATCAATCGTTGATAAAAGGTGAGGTTGTGAATCGAGAGTAAAGTCGGGCCAAGCATCTCGTCGGCTTGGAATAAATGCCGAATGTATGCGCGCGAGTGACGACAAGCGATACAAGGACAATCGGCTTCGATCGGTGAAGGATCACGGCTGTGGCAAGCGTTCCGCATGCGCAGTGGACCATCGGCGGTAAATGCAAGCGCATTGCGACCGTTGCGCGTTGGCATCACACAGTCAAACATATCAACTCCACGGGCGATCCCTTCTACTAAATCGATCGGACGACCAACGCCCATCAAATAACGGGGTTGGTCCTCGGGCAGGTGAGGAGTGACTAGATCAAGAATTCTCTGCATCTCCTCAGGTGGCTCTCCCACACTCAACCCACCGATGGCGTATCCGTCGAAACCGATCTTTTGTAAGCCTTGGGCAGATACAATTCTCATGTCAGGATCCAATCCACCTTGGACGATCCCAAACATCGCTTGGTCATCCCGCACCGCGCAGTCTTTGCATCGCTGTGCCCAACGCAGAGACCGCTCCATCGCATCGCGAACCTGCTCTCGCGTTGCGGGCAATGCCACAACGTGGTCGAGCACCATCGCAATGTCGCTTCCAAGCTCTTCCTGGATCCGCACGGAATCCTCTGGCCGCAAGTGAATGGTCGACCCATCCAAATGTGACTTGAAGGTCGCACCATCTTCCGACACCCGGTTCATTTCACCGAGCGAGAAGATTTGAAAGCCACCGCTGTCGGTTAAGATCGGTTTCTCCCAACCCATAAATCGATGCAGCCCACCTAACTCGGCAACCAACTTGCTGCCAGGACGAAGCCCAAGGTGATAGGTGTTTCCAAGGAGTATATCCGCTCCGGTCGAGAGGACTTGATCGTTCGTCAACCCTTTGACGGTCCCTTGCGTCCCGACAGGCATAAAGGCAGGCGTGCGCACAACCCCATGCGGTAAATGCAATTCCCCAAGCCTCGCCGAGGTGTCCTTGTCCCGCGCAAGCAAACGGTAAGGAAACTTCGTGGAATAAGCCATGACGATCGGATCGCTCGGGTAGAGGGAAAAGTTGGAACTGCCTAGATGTTTAGCCTTCGATTCGCCAAAAATCTCAGAACAAAATCCCAGTACAAAAATCTCAGTACAAAAATCTCAGAAGAGGATTCTAAACCAGCGATCAGACTCGCCAACTCTGTTTTGACCTTGTTTCGTCCAACTTTCGCTACTTTCACTAGCCGGGTTGGATATCCTAATAAGGGAGAACCACGTCGTGGCGAGCCACGGGCTTCGGTACGCTCCTTTCGGTAGATTAGCGTCCGACTGCTTCGTGCCTGTTGCCCAGACTACCCAGCAATTCCACCCAGCAATTCCCCTGCGCCAGAGTCCGTCATTAGCCCCCCCCTCAACCCCACATCTAATCACTACCGTCCAGAAAGCTGACTTATGCAAGTAGTTCGCCTAATCCCCATCAATTCAATGCGATCACCCTCGAACCCAACGATTCGCAAGGCATTTGCTCTTTGGCAGTTGCTCGCTGTTGCGGTTTTAGGCTTCGTCGGTTGCGACACCCCGAAGACAACCACTTCGAAGGATCAAAGTTCCGTTGCGACGGGTAATCCTAGTACCCCGGAATCCTCCTCAAACGCCGCTTCTGCTGGCAAGCTCACGAAAGTCGCTTTGCTTCTGAATTGGTATCCCGAAGCCGAACACGGTGGGTTTTATGCCGCGAAAGTGCACGGTATTTTCGAAAAGTACGGATTGGATGTCGACCTGCAACCTGGCGGGAAAACCACGGTCGTCGCGCAGAGCCTTGCACTAGGCCGGATCCAATTTGGCGTCGCCAACGCCGATGATGTCCTCGTTGCGCGTAACCAAGATGTCCCCATGGTCGCACTTATGGCTCCGATCCAAGTCGGACCACGCTGCATTATGGTTCGCAAAGACTCGGGCATCACCTCGTTTGAACAACTCAAAAACCTCACCCTTCAGATCGATTCAGGACGTCCCTATGTTGCCTTTATGAAAGGCAAAGGACTCCTGGATGATTCCGTGAAAATCGCTCCGTACTTCGGAAGCGTCGCACAGTTGGTTGCCGGCCCAGGCTTCGCAGCCCAAGGGTACACGTTCAGCGAACCATTTATGGCCAAAGAACAAGGGGTTGAAGTGACACAATTGATGATGTCTGACATTGGATACAACCCTTACGCAAGTCTGTTGGTTACCACGGAGACGTACACCAAGCAACATGCCGATACCTGCCGACGGATGGTTCAAGCGAGTGTGGAAGGGTGGCAGAAGTACTTGTCAGAACCACAGCAATCCAACGCCGTGATCTTGGCTGCAAACAAGCAAGGTTTGACGAAGGAGGCCCTAGTTTATGGCGTCGAAGCGCTCAAGCCACTGTGTTACGAAAACGGTAACGCAGAAGGTATCGGCGCGATGAATCCAGATCGCTGGACGCAACTAGCAGACACGCTTGTCGATCTAAAACTAATCGATCGAACTAAGCTGAACGTATCCGCGAGTTACACCACCGAGTTCCTCACTCGAGCGACAAAAGAACCGTCTGAAAAGTAAGTCGCTCGCGAAGTCGATAGCAGACCAAGTTTACTTGACTTGTTCTGTCGGTTGCTCAATAGCGATGACTTGGTTGCCGATACGCATGATCAACATATCACCAGCGAGAGCTGCACCATATACGGTCGGCCCGCTGAAAACCGCGGCCGATCGTCGGCGTTCTTCGGTGGTCTCTTCTGCCATCTGCGTTGTTTCTTTGGGTAAATCGTTCAGATCAAGCGTTTGATTCTCGGCGAGCACTTGAAAGTTTGGGCCGGCTGCGAGGACGGTTGTCAGCCCCTCTTTCCCAAAGAAGTAAACTTTGTCGCCGATTCCTACAGGGGTTGCCCAACAAGCTTGCTTCAAGCGTTCGTTGTAAAGGACATTCCCGGTCGCAACATCGACACAACTAACGACTCCGACGCGACTGACCCAGTAAGCGTGTTGTCCAAATTGAATTGGCGAAGCCCAGGATGTGCTTAGCTTTTCGGCTTGCCAAACGAACTTCGCATCCCAACCTGATCCGCTCTTTGAAACTTGGACCAAGCCGTTGGATTTCTGCGATTGAGTCGCGTTCTCTCCGTTGCGACCTGCTGAGGCGCCGACGAGAAAAGT
>CAIJIZ010000306.1 GCA_903820735.1 uncultured Pirellula sp. | reverse complement strand
GCTTTGCAACCTGAAGAAAAAACCAAACTTGAATTGATGGTGAGGCGGCCCAAGACGGATCAACGTACGGCACTGCGCGCCGGTATCGTTTTGGATTGCGCCGAGGGACTGAGCAACAAGGCGGTTGCGGCCAAACGCAAAGTGACCGTCCAGACGGTATGCAAATGGCGGGCTCGCTTTCTTCAAGGCCGCCTCTCAGCGTTGGGTGACGCACCGCGATCCGGACAACCCCGCAAGCTGACCGATCAAATTGTAGAGGCGGTTGTTACGCGCACGTTGGAAACTCGGCCTAAAAATGCCACCCACTGGAGCACTCGGACCATGGCCGCAGCCAGTGGTCTCAATCAGAACGCCATCATGCGTATCTGGAGGGCTTTTGGTTTGAAGCCTCATCTTCAAGAAAACTTCAAACTCTCAACCGATCCTTTCTTTGTGGAGAAGGTTCGGGACATTGTTGGCTTGTATCTGAATCCTCCGGAAGCGACTCGTGCGGTTGTACTTTGCGTGGATGAAAAGAGTCAGGTTCAGGCTCTTGATCGCAGCCAACCGGTGCTGCCGATGAGGCCGGGCCAGGCTGAGAGACGAACCCATGATTATTACCGCCACGGCACCACCTCGCTCTTTGCGGCGCTGGATATCGCCACTGGAAAAGTCATTGGCAGCTGCCAGAAAAAGCATCGTCAGCAGGAATTTGTGCGCTTCCTAAATCAAATCGATCGAACCATCCCCGCCGGCAGGGAGATTCATCTGGTGCTCGACAACTACGCTACGCACAAGACGCCGAAGGTGGCGGCGTGGTTCAAGAGACGACCTCGTTACCATCTTCATTTTACTCCAACCAGCGGTTCCTGGCTCAATCAAGTGGAGCGCTGGTTTGCTAAGATCACTGAACAACGCATTCGGCGCGGCGTGTTCAAAAACATCGATGAACTTATCGCCGCCATCGACGAGTTCATCGCCCGTAACAACAAAAATCCTAAGCCCTTCATCTGGACCGCAACGCCCGAGCTTATTCTGGATCGTGTCGGAAGACTTTGTAAACGGACTAATCGTTCAGTACACTAGGGGCTTGCTTGCGACAGCCTTTCAACCCATCCCGATGCTCGTTGCAGGAGAAATGGATCGGCAACGGTCCCTTTAATCTCTCTTGAATGACAGCGGCGCTCACTATCTTTGCGTCGACCATAACACCCACAAAATCAAAATCCTTGTCCCGGCCTGCAATCAGCTTACTCACTGCGAGGTCATGCGGCTCAAGACACCAACCGATCGCGCCAAAGGTGTTTTCGTTCTCCACCCTCACCAGGCGCCCTTCCCATCCTGAGGGCAATACGGCCGTTTCTTCACCCACTCCATGGGCATAGTAACCAAAGGTGCTGTGAAAAATTGAAAGTTCACCAATCGCACCATCAATGACGATTGATAGATCCGGACGATCTTTCGGATAAACATCTGCGTCCATCGACTGTTGAAGCCGCTCTGGAGGGTGCGGAAATGACCCTAGGATTGCCTGACTGCCGATTACCACAATCTCGCGGACATTAGCGCTAGCAGCCGCCGCACGAATCACGTGTTCAAGTTGAAACCGTGTCATGGTCTGAGAAACGGTTTAGAATTTCAGTCCTCTGCCTACTCGAAAGCACGCCTGCAAATGGATTACTTTGACGCAATCGAACTGACTTTGCTCCCTCGCTGGTTAAAAGCTCGATGACGTCATCGATTGATCCATTCAGCGCAATGTCCCATTCCGCTAGTGCGGATCGAACGCCAGAGGAACTTCCTTTCATCCAAGCCGCAATGTTTTGTTTCGCAACATCGACGAGTTCAGGCTGATGCCTGAGCTGATCAGCAACAGCAATGGCTAGCGCTCGACTCCGTGCATCAATATGTCGATGGTTTAGCATAATAGGCTTGTGCCAACAGAGTAACGCGGGCTCTGGAACATTCAAGCTTACAAGCATTTTGCGGCTGCATCATCGAGCAGGCTCTGGTAAACGCAAGTGATGCAGACATGGTCAATCAGCCTTCACGGCCCCTCTGGGATCATCAGTACGGTTGATACCGGTGAATCACAGTTCGTGATCGGTACGGAGACCGCCAGTGATGTGTTCACGGTCCAAGGTGAAGGCGTCATGCCTCGCCATGCGTGGGTCTGGATCAGCGAGGTTGGGTTGCAGGCTGAAGATCTTGGTGGTGGAACCCTCGTAAATGGATACCAGATCACTGAGCGCGTTCAGGTGGAGTATCCGGCAAGTGTGCAAGTGGGAGATGTCACTCTGGTCGTTGAAGTGAAAGCAGTGCAGCCGGTGGATGTATCACCCACTCCGAGCTCCTTGGACATCACGATCCCCCAACGGGCTGTGACCAAGAGTAAGGCAAGCTTGGAAGTCACCATTCCGCAGAGAACTCCTACGCGCTCGAATGTTCAGAAGATTGCATCAACAGGCACAACCGCAGCCCAGTCAACTGCCGCGAACAAAGCATCGCCTACTTGTGAGTATACCCTAGTCCGTGAAATCGCCAGAGGTGGCATGGGACAGATCTACTTCGGCGAAGACCCGCAGCTCAAACGCAACGTGGCCGTCAAAGTCAGCAGTGTGAGTGAGGGCGGTGAGGACCCCAGGTTTTCAAAAGAAGCAGAAGTCCTAGCCCAGCTTGCTCATCCAAACATCGTTCCAATCCACAACATTGGCGTCGACGCACAGGGGCGTTTTTTTGCCGGGTGTCGTGACGATGGATGCTTTAGTTCCAAGGTGACTGGTTCGGAAAAGGAGGGGAGAAATG
>CAIJIZ010000305.1 GCA_903820735.1 uncultured Pirellula sp. | reverse complement strand
TTGACGGATGCTTATGATGTTTTGACACAATCAAAGTTGAGCTATGAGCAACTGATTCAAGAGTATCCAGAAGTACTAGCGCTCCGATCGGGGCTTGCGAAAGTCTATCTGTCGTTTGCCGAATTGGCTTATATAGAGCAACGCTGGGAATCGTCAAAGGAGTTCTATGCTCAGTTGATTTATTCCTTGCACCACTTATCGAGTAACGGGCGACCAGTCAGCAGTTTAGGGGGTGACTATATACTGCTATTGTCGGGATATTTGGGGCAAGCGAAGTGTTGCCGTCAGCTTGGAGAAACCCAACTCGAGTCGCAATGCTTGCTCTTGGCTATTGATGTTTTGATGCCAGTAAAAGATGCGAACCCCAAAGTGCGCGACGAGATTATGCAACGGGCGGTTGAATTGGGGATTGGGCAGTCTGCCCAACAACAGTAATCCAGCGGCGGATTTGCCATGAAGCGATCAGTCCATTTCGGACGTACGGATCGCGTTGGATAAATTCCTCGATGGGATCTTTGGAGTCGCACCGGAAGAGGAGCACAGCCATGTCTACCGGTTGATCGAGAGCACCGCCGAGTTCAAGAATTCCGCGACGATGGAACTCATGTGCAAGCGCGAGATGTTCCGCACGAAAAGGTTCTCGACGCACGGTATAGTCGTCGAGAACGTTGTAGAGCAACAAGAAGTGCAAGGCGTTTGCTCCCTAGCAAAAGCTGATTAGTAGCGAGTTGGTTAGAAGGTAAGCTGTTGCTTACTACTTCTTGAAGTCCCCAGCTCGGATGATGATCAGTTTCTTTGGGTCGATGAACTTCTTGAAGGCTTTTTGAACATCGGCAACGGTGAGGTTTTCGATTTTCTTTTCTTCTTGTGCAACGTAGGTCATGGACCGTCCAAGATCGAGGTTGGAAGCGAGTTGGCCGGCGATTGCACCGTCCGAAGCGCGACCGATTTTTCGAGATTCGAGGTAGGCCTTTTTGGCATCGCTGAGCTCGACTTCTGTGGGCCCTTGTTCAATGAAACGTGTGAGTTCTTCCATTGCCGCTTTTTCAACAGCATCGATGTTCTCAGGGTTAGTGATTGCGTTGATCGAGAAGCGAGCATCATCGCCGCGTGAAGGAATCGCTACCGAAGATGTTACGCCGTAGGACAATCCTTCTTTTTGTCGGATGCGATCACCTAGTCGGCTCGAGAGGGTTCCCCCGCCGAGGATAAAGTTACCGATCTCCAGTGGAATATCCTCTTCGGAATCCTCGTTCATTGGGAAGGAAAGTCCAGCGAGGAAGACTGCATTTGCTTTATCGGGAGTATTGATATCTCCTTTGGAGCCGGCCTGTCCTTTTTTAGCAGTTCGTTCGATGGATTTGTATTTGGTGGACGACTCCCATTCCTTGAGAGCTTCGCCGATTTCCGCAAGGGCTGATTCTGGATCGAAATCGCCGACGATTGCGACTTCACCTATCGCCGAGGAGACTTGATCTTGGTAGACCGAGATCACACGATCGAGGGTCAAAGATTCCATTTCTTCGATGGTTTCTTCGACGCTTCGTGCGTAGCGTACGTCCCCTTTTTCGTAGTCGGAAAGTGCTCGGGATAATTGGCTGTTGGCGAGCATGGAAGGCTCGGTGGTCATCTGCGACATCATCGCCAGAGACTGAGCTTTCATCTGTTCGAATTCTTCCTCGGAGAAAGCTGGATTTCTCATCACTTCGGCGAGGAGTTTGATTCCATCTGCGAGAGAATCTTTTTTCGCTTCGATGCTGAAGGATAGGGATCCGGCTGCTCCGCCCGAGCCTCCACGCCCACCTCGGCCTCCACCGCGACGCCCACCCGCTCCACCCCCGGCGCTGAGTCTTACTCCGAGATCATCGAGCTTTTGCCGAAGGGCTTGTCGATCGAGATTCTTTGTACCGGTCATGAGCATCGATGGCAGCATGCTTGCTGCGGCCGAGAGGTTTCTCAGGGAGTCTTCGTTTCCGTATCGCAGGGTGAGGGTCATATTGACCGTATCGCCGCGATTCTTTTTCGGAAGCATGGCGACTTTGACTCCGCCGATTTCTGCGAAAGCAGTTCGAGCATCGATATTTTCTGGTGTTGGATCGAATTCTTCTCCGGACTCGACCGCAGCACCTCCTTTGTAATCTTTGACCATATCGGCGATCGATTCGACGGCCGGTACGCTCAAGCGTTGAGGTTGATCGACTGGGACGAAGCGTCCGATGGTACGGTTATGTGTTTTGAAGTAAGTGTTTGCAACGCGATTGACTTCTTCGGGTGTTACCGCTGCGATTCGATCGCGTTGCAGGAACCACAATCGCCAATCGCCGAGTGCAGAAGCCGACGAGAGGGCTTGCATCATCGAAGCCGCGCTGGTGATTGAGTTTTCGTAGCCTCGCTTTGCACGGACTTTTGCGCGCTCAATTTCTTCGGCGGTAAACGGCTGATTCGCCATGTTCTCGACGACATCGAGGAGGACTTTTTCGGTCTCCTCCATTTTTCCTTCGGCCGGTTGAGCGGAGAACATGAACAGGCCTGGGTCGTGGGCGCTGTCCGCGAATGCGCTGGCGCTCGTGGCGATGTTCGATTCGATGAGGTTCTTATCGAGCCGACCAATTTTGTCTTCGGAAAGGATGCTCGCAAGGATCGACAGGGGTGCCCAATCTGGATGGGATGCTGCGGGCATGTGGTAGGCAGCCATCAGTGAGCCGACTTTTCCGACCCGACGCAAGATTACCGTTCGTTCGCCGTCTTGGGCGGGCTCTTCGGTGTAGGTGGCGTTTAGTTTGCGATCTGGTTTAGGAATCGAGCCCAGGTATTTCGTTGCCAGTTCAAGCGCTTTGGGAACTTCGAACTTGCCGGTAACGATTAGCACCACGTTGTCGGGTTGGTAGAAACGTCGATAGAAGTCTTGAAGATTATCGATGGGAACTCGTTCGATATCGGATCGGTTGCCGATGGTTGATTTGCCGTAGTTGTGCCATTCGTAGGCGACGGCTTGAACGCGTTGGGACAAGACTCGCTGGGGGCTGTTTTCACCGTTTTCGAATTCGTTTCGCACAACGGTGAATTCCGACATCAGGTCTTCGCGTTTGATGAAGCTGTTGACGAGTCGATCGCATTCGAGGTGGATCGCAAAGTCGAGGTTCTCATCGGTGGCCGGAAGTGTTTCGAAGTAGTTGGTGCGATCTACGTTCGTTGTGCCGTTGAAGTTTGCACCGTGGTCGCGGAGGGCTTTTGGTACCTCAGGGAACGTGGGTGTGCCTTTGAATACCAGGTGCTCGAGAAGGTGAGCCATCCCGGCTTCGCCGTATCCTTCGTGGCGGGAGCCGACCATGACAGTCATGTTGACGCTGATGGTCGGTCGCGATGCATCGGGAAACAGGAGCAATCGTGCGCCGTTATCAAAACGGAATTCGCTGACACCTTCGACGGTAGTAACAAGTGTTGGAGGGGCAGCTGTGGCGGTCTCATGGAGTGCGATGCTGGTGCAAAGTGCCAAGCCTCCGATGGCAAGTCCGGAGACTGCAAGGTTAGGCGTTATGGGGGATAATCCCCCGAGAAGGCTTGCCATGAACAACGCGGAGACTTTATTACCTTTGCGCATTTGCGTAACCCTTTTTGAGCCGATTAAAAACCAAAATGTCGTAGTAGTATAGCTAGTTGTCTACGGGTGTGTTTATGTAGGGGTGTGTAGAGTTTCGGCGAACCACTGCGGGGTGGTTGCCCAAGCGTGGTAGGCTTCGGTCGGATTGAAATCGAAGCGTTGGTAGAGTTGGATGGCCGGCAAGTTTCGGCAGTCGACGCAAAGGGATGCGAGTTCGATATTCTGTTCGATCATCCATTGAAGAGCGAATCGCATGATTTCGAATCCGTAACCTTTGGAGCGAAATTTTGGATGGAGACCTAGGTATGTGATTTCGGCTTGGCGGCGTGAAGGGACGGAGAGGATCAAGCATCCTGCGAGCGATTGCTGGATCGAGATTGCGAACCAAGCGTCGGTATTGGAAGGTTGATTGACGGCGTAGCCTTCGAGGGTTTGTTCAATTGAGCGAACACCTTCGATTTCTGGGACATCGAGGGATTCCCGGTAGGCGTCGCGAATCAGCGAGCACCACTGATGAAAGGGTAGTTTGCGGTAAGGTTCGAAGTAGAGGGGCTCGTTGCTGTTGGATTGGGATTTGGTGTGGTGGAGTTTTTGAAGGGTTTGTGCAGGGTTTGTGTTTTCAAACCGTAGCAAGGTGGTGATAAAACGGAGTGAACTTTTGGTGTCGCCTGAAGGGGGACAATTAGGGAGGGTCTGAGGTGTCAGAGGAAGAGTGGGAAGGGGGACTGGGGTAAGGGCGTGATAGATCTCCGCTCCTCGCTGAAAGGCTTGGGCAATTAGAAGATTGTTCGCTGCATCGAGCAATTTGTTCGGCTCGGTATCGGGTGGGAGAACCGTCGAAGGATTAGGCGATGGATTAGGCGATACCGATTCGGATCGGTTGGCAGGGTTGGATTTTGGGAGCGTGTGTAGGGCGTTAGCGGGTCGTAGCCCGCTGCGACCGTGGACGGCCATCGCTCCTCGGGCAAGGATCGCGAATCCGGCAGCGGCTTGGTCGCCCCCTAAGACTTCCGCGCGGAGGAGTGGTTCAGAAGCGGGGCTGGTTCGAATAACTCGTTCGATCCAGCGGGATTCGTTGTGGGCCACATCGAGTGATTCCCTCGCGTAAAACCATTCGAGCCAGGCGATTTCATCTTGGGATAATCCGGCGACAGGGGGTGATACGGGCATAGATCTCTGGACGAATTCCGTTAAGAATGTAACTTCACAGGGGTGTGTGCTTTCGAAGGCGGTCGGTTGCCATGCCAACGGTTTGATCGACCGACGGTTTTAACGACCGACGGTTTTAACATGGTACCGCAAGGAATCCTATTGGGCAGATACTCTTAGCCAAGTATTGGACGACCTCTGGGGTGCGGACGGATAAGTGGGATTAGGTTCAGGCTTTTACGACTCTAGAATTTGCGTTTCTGCGGGATTGTATGTCGATTCTCAATGTAGCTGCTTATCATTTTCATTCGTTGGACGAACTTCAGGATCGCCGTGGGGAGTTGCAGAAGATTTGTTTTGACTTGGGGCTCAAAGGGACGATCTTACTTAGTCGCGAAGGGGTGAATTTATTTATTGCGGGGGCGAGGGAGGGAGTCGAGAAGGTGTTGGGTGTGATACGCTCCTTCCCCGGGTTTTCTGGGATATTGGTAAAGGAAAGTGAAACGGAGTATCAACCTTTTAACCGGATGTTGGTGAAGATCAAAAAGGAGATTATTCCGGTTGGTTGTACGGGTATCGACCCGGATCCGGTAGCATCGCCGAAGTTAGCTCCGCGAGAGTTGAAGCAGTGGCTTGATGAAGGTCGACCTGTCGCTCTGCTCGATACTCGCAATGACTACGAAGTCGCATTGGGGACATTTCACGGCGCGATCGATTTGAATTTAAAGACCTTTCGCGAGTTCCCTTCGGCAGCTGCCGCGTTACCCGAAGAGGTTCGCAAGCAACCGGTGGTGATGTTTTGTACCGGTGGCATTCGGTGTGAGAAGATCGGACCTTACATGAAAGGTTTGGGCTTCGAGAACATTTATCAACTGGAAGGTGGCATTCTGAAGTACTTCGAAGAGTGCGCTCAGGAGCATTATCAAGGGGAGTGTTTTGTATTTGATCAGCGGGTTGCGGTGGATCCTTCGTTGGCCCCTACGGACGTGTATGAGTGTTTTGCATGCAAGCATGTATTGACGGTGGAGGAGTGTAGTTCACCGAAGTATAAGGAGGGGGTCAGCTGTCCGCATTGCTATAAGGATCCGACGGAGAGTATGAAGGACCGCATAGCGTTGCGACAATCGAAGCTCACGGCGATTGCCAGTTCGCAACCGGGATGTGTAGCTTACGAGAATCGTCGATGGATCTCGGTACCGCAACAATGTGAGGGGATGCGATTGCTCGATGCATTGCAAACCATCTATCCTCCGTATACGACGGAGCAATGGCTTGATGCAATTCGCAACGGTGAGATCACTTCGCCGGCTTCGACCAAAACACAATGGCGAACCGAACGCGTGGATGCTCAGCAAGTGGTTTGTGCGGGAGAGCGATTTCTTCAAACGATCCCCAATTACTCGGAACCAGCGATTGATCCTGATATTCAATTGCTTCACGAGGACGATGCGATTGTGGTGGTACACAAAGGCGCACCGTTGCCTTTGCACCCTTCGGGTAGGTATCACAAGAACTCTTTAGAGTGGATGTTGCACGAAGCTTATTTTCCCGAGAAACTGCGGCCGGCGCATCGGATCGATGCGATGACGACGGGATTGGTGGTCTTTACGCGAAAGTTCAAGTTCGCTTCAGCGTTGCAGCCGCAATTCGCCAATGGTGAAGTGGAGAAGACATATTTGGCTTGGATCGCCGGGGTACCGAGTTGGGCATCGACTCGGTGCGAATTACCGATTGCGGAAGTATCGTTACCCAATGGTGGTCGGCAGATCGACCCGAATGGGCAGTCAGCGATCACGGAAATTCGGTGCGTGCGCAGTGAAGCAAATCGGACGTTGGTTGAGGTTGAGCCGAAGACGGGCCGGACCCATCAGATTCGTTTGCATCTCGCGACGCTTGGACATCCGATTATCGGTGATCCGCTTTATGGGGACGAACGGAATCGCGACGGAAGCGAGCCGATGATGTTGCACGCTTGGCGATTAAGTTTCACGCATCCTTTGAGTGCGCAGCGGGTAACGTTTCAAGCGGAACGAGAAGCGTTTCGCTGAGCGAGAGTAAGCGTGCGCGAGGCCTGACTAGCGGTGATCGGGCATGGCCGAGACCTTATGTCAGGTTATTCGCGGTAGTTTGCAAGCCAATGCGCGTAGGGGGCTGGGAGGGTTGCCCAAGCTGCGGCAGCGTGGCGGTCATCGGTAGCGTTTCCGGTTAATTCCTTGGCGGCTCGGTAGGGCCAATGGGGTTCGGCCAGAAGGCGTCTGCCGAAGGATGCGAAATCGATTTTTCCTTGACGGATCAATTCGTTGGTGCCGACAGCATCATCGAGGAGCCAGCTCGTGGTTCCTGGAAGTCCCGTTTCTTTGAGGACTCGCGAGGTGATATCCACGAGCATATTGGTCCCCCAGGGGACATTTGCGTTGGGGGTATTAAAGCCCATGGAGACATCGACCGAATCGAGTCCATTGGCTTTCATGTTTTTCAAGAGATCGATCGATTCGCTCAGCATCTGGTTGTCGTTGCCGTCGAAATCGACCACACCGAGTCTTGCAGTAAGGGGGCGATTCTCTGGCCAGACGCTGCGAGCCGCATCGAGAGTTTCTAGCAGGTAGCGTCCTCGGTTCTGCGCGTCTCCACCATATTGATCGGTTCTCTTGTTCGAGTGGATTGACCAGAAGTTCTGCGCGAGGTAACCGTGGGCGAAGTGGAGTTGGAGCCATTCGAAGCCTAGATCCCGAGCGCGGGTCACAGCGCTTCGCATGTCCGCTTGGACACGATGGATATCCTCGACACTCATTTCGCGGGGAACTTTGTTGAGTTTCGCACCGAAGGGAATTGCGGAGGGAGCGATGGTGGGCCAAGCGTTTGGTTTGCCATCTGCGATGTGATCGTCACCTTCCCATGGTCGGTTGGCGGAAGCTTTCCGGCCTGCGTGGGCGAGTTGGATACCGGGGACTGCGCCCCATTTACGGATTTCGTGCACGATCCTTTCGAGTGCGGCGGCTTGGGTATCATTCCACAATCCAGCATCTCCCCAGCTGATGCGTCCTTCTGGGGATACGGCGGTGGCTTCGACGATCACTAGTCCGGCACCACCGCGTGCGAGGGAGGAGTAGTGGACGAAGTGCCAATCGTTGGCAACTCCATCGACTGACATGTACTGGCACATGGGAGCGACGGCGATTCGGTTCCGAAGGGTTGTATCTTTCAGAACGAAGGGATCGAGCAAGGTAGGCATAGCTAGGCAGGGTTCCTGTTGGTGGATTAGTTATCGGAAGTTGGCGTGAGGAGTAAGAAGTCAAAGCCTACCATGAAACCAGGTACGGCTTCGGGGTTCTTCCCTACGATTTGGATTTCCAGAGTATGGGCACCTTGCGTGAGTTTCCTAGTTGGTAAATTGACCACACCGGTGGTAATCACATCGGGGTTGTTGAAGCAATCGATAGGTTCACCGAGCGGTTGTCCATCGATTGCGATCTGGACGATGGCGTAATCCCGAGCTTTGGAAAGAACGGTCGCGATGTTGTAGGCTCCTTCCGCAGGGACTTCGAATTCCAGCTCTAGAGTATCTTTCGGTTGTGCACCGGTCCACCAAAGGTGATCGTTGCCGCTCCATTTGTCTTTGGGGAACGCTCGCATGTCTTGGCGTTGAGTAGTGCCTCGCGACTTCGATAGTACCTTCAAGCTTTCACCTTCGAGAGCATTTGGGACATTACCTTTGGAGTCGAAGTTTGGTTTTGGACCCCGCAGAGGGACCTGCGATGGGCTTGCCAGGTAGGCGACGAGGTCTCGGATTTCTTCAGGTGGCATTGGATCGAGAAGTCCGTTTGGCATCAAGGATAGTTCGGAGAGTTTACGTTGATCGATTTCGTCTTTGGGGACAACCACTAAGTCGTTGATCGTCTTGAGCGTGACAGCGCTATCGGTTTCTTTGGTGATCAGACCAGAGAGGACTCGTCCGTCATCGAGTTGTAGGAGTGTCATTTGGTAGTCTTTGCCGACGACTGCGTTGGGGGCGACAAGATTTTCGAGGATGTAGTTCAAGTCAGCGCGATTCGAGCCGGTAAGATCCGGGCCAACTTTTTCGCCTGCGCCAAAAAGTTGGTGGCAGGCCAAGCAGTGTTTGTTGAAAAGCGTTCGACCGTGGCTTGTGTCGGCTTTTGCAAGGAATGCTTTGGTGAGCAAGCCTTTGTACTTTTCGATCGCTGCTTTTTGCTCTTCGTTGGATGTGCCGACTTTACCCCACGACTTGTTTATACGTTCGAGGAGTGGTGCGTCACCTAGGTTGACCATTTGTCGAACATGGAAAGCGTGGACATCGGATCGAGCGATTTTGTCGGCTTCGATCGCATCGAGCAGTTTCTGTGCGAAGGGTGCGCGAGAGGCCATGGCGGCGATGGCATCTTCGCGAGCAGGTTTGGTGAGTTTGCTATAGATTCCAAGAAGTCTCTCGGGGGTTTGGTTATCGGCGACGGATGCAAGAGCACGGATGGCGGGAGATTGAAGCTCTTCGTTGTCGAGGACTTGATAGAGAGTTGGAGCAAGTTCTTTATCGCGACCTTTGACGAGGATATCCAAAGCGCGAAGGCGTTCTGCGGATGGTCGTTTGGGGTTGGCGAGGAGTTCTCGCAATTGTGGAAAGGCGCGTTGGTCACCGAAGGCTACGGCCAGTCGAAGCGCTAGTTCTCGGACTTCTTCGGATTCCGATTTAGCGAACGTCTCGTAAGCATCCTTCCACGACGAAGGTTGCGGAACATTAACGCGTCCTTCCATCGAGCGGCTTATTTGCTCGAGTGCGGAGCGTTGTTGTTCGGGGGTCCAAGTCCTTACCTGCGCCATGAGGGATTCGAGCCCTTTTTCGTCTGCTGCACAACGACGGATGATGTATTCAGTCAGCAGTGGAATTTGGCTAGATTTTGCTAGTTCGATTGCACGCGTTGGGTTCTGTGCGACGAGGGGTTCCAAGCCGTACCAAGTGACCAGTGGGATATTCCTGTCGTTTGCATCTTGTGGATGCATGGAAAGGGCTTGAGCGATTCCCCATACTGAATCGTTCTTCAGGCGGCTTAAAGCCGAAGCGAGGTAGAGTCGAACGACGGGATCGATCGATTTATTGTTCGCAAGATCGATGAATTTCGAAAGAGTGGAATCGTCGATTTTTCCGGTTTCACAGAGCAGTTGGATCGCCCAGCTTTTGACGAAAACCGAAGGGTGATTAAGGAACGATTGGAGCTTGGGGGTGTCCCAAGCGTTGATGGCGTGCCCTAGCCAAAGAGCTCGCAGGACGCGTGTTTCGTCGTCGCTTTGGAGGAGTTTATCAAGTTCATCAGATACGCTTGCGAGATCTAGTTTATTGTTCGCTGCGCGTTCTTGAAGAATGCGTCGAGATGTGCGAACGAACCAGTCGTTTTTGTGCCAAGCAAGTTTTGTCAGTTCTGAGTCGGAGAGTTTCGAAAGGTCAACGCTTGGGCGATTCGGCACCCCGTACGCGATGTTGTAGACGCGACCGTTGGTGCGGTCCCATATTTCAGGGTTCATACGGTGGCAAGCGTTTCGGTCGTACCAATCGATCAGGTAGACAGATCCATCGGGTGCGGTACGAAGGTTGATACCTCGGAACCAGCGATCGTTGGCTAAGAGCAAGTCGTCGCCATGTTTGCCAATATAGCCGCTAGCATCGCGGACGAGGCGGTCCATGTTGACGCGATTGCCGTGAACATTGTTGAAGAAGATTTGGTTACGGTAGCGATCAGGCCAGTTGTCACCGAGGTAGATCATCGCACCGCAATGGGCGTGACCGCCACCTGCATCGGAGGTGTCGTCTTGGATGCCTGGTTCATGGCCCCACCAAGCGTGGTCGCCGATGTTACCGGCGTAGTGAAGGTGATCGGCGATGGTTTTGATATCGTTGAAGACGAATCGGTTGAAGTGCTCACCGGCTTGTCGTTGGTAATGAGCACCTTGGATCACGTGGTAGAGGTGGGGGATGACGCAGGCAGTAATGAAAGCTTGTCCGTGGTCGTTGAAGTCCACTCCCCATGGGTTGCTGGTGCCCCAAGCGAAGACTTCGAAAGTGTGTTTTGTGGGGTGGTATCGCCAGACAGCGGCGTTCATAGGAATGCGATCTGCGTCCGGTGTGCCAGGTTTGCCGACTTTGCTATGGGTGAACACGCCATGGCAACCGTACAGCCAGCCGTCGGGTCCCCAGTTGAATGCGTTCAAGGTTTCGTGGGTGTCTTGGTAGCCGAAACCATCGAGGAGGATTTCGGGTTGTGCATCGGGTGTATCGTCGCCGTTTGCATCGGGGATGAACATCAGGTAGGGGGCAGCACCGACCCAAACGCCGCCGAAGCCGACTTCGAGACCACTGACAAGGTTAAGTCCTTCGATAAACTGTTTGCGTGAATCGAAGACTCCGTCGTGATCGGTGTCTTCGAGAATGATGATCTTGTCGAGGCCTTGGCCTTCGGGGGCTCGCTTTGGGTATGTGTAAGCTTCGGCAACCCAGAGTCGACCTTTGTGGTCAAAGGCCATAGCGACCGGTTGATGGACTTGTGGTTCACCTGCTGCGAGTTGCACATGGAAGCCTTCGGGGACATTCATGTGAGCAGCCGCGTCGGTGCCGGAGAGGTCTTCTTGGAGTTCCTTGCGAGCTTTAGGTTGAGCGGCGTTCAAGCCGATACCGGAGAGTTGTTCCGTTTGATGTTTAAGCACATGGCAACCGAGCATACCACCGACGACGATGTCGGGAGACTCATTGCCGTCGATATCAGTGACGACGATTTGTCGTCCGATTCCGGAAGCGTCATCAGCGAGGTGAGGGACCCATTCGACGGAGTGATCGGCGTTGCGATTGAGTTCGAACCAATAGACTACTGGGCCGGCATCCCAATTGGAGCTTTGGCGGTGGTGAGACCAGTACGTTTTTCCGGTGATGATATCTTGAAGTCCATCGCCGTTGATATCTGCGAGTCGTACGGAGTGTAGTTCCGAGAAGTGCAGGCCGTAGGGGTTCTCCGAAGGTTTGCTTCCCATGATCAGGTGTTTCACGAATTCGCGTTGGCCGTTTGCATCCAAGCGTTGTTCCCACCAAGCCAGTCCGTAGCCGTGAGCATCGAGGCTGGTGATGACATCGTTGAGTCCGTCCCCGTTGACATCGTAGGCGAACATATCAGCGCCGCCTGGGCAGAAGGGGGTTGGGGAGAATTCCCAGAGTCCTTCTTGATTCGAGCCTGGGTTTTTGAACCAGCCTGCATTCATGAGGATATCTTGGCGATTGTCTCCATCGACATCCCCGACGCCGAGGGCGTGTCCGAATCGTTCGTGGGCGATTGCATCGGAGATGCGGGTAAAAGTCCAAGGATCAAAGCTGTTTTTTGTGGGGGTTGCGTATCCGAACATTCCGGCGCGGGTGCAGACGAGTTCGGGCTGGCCATCGCCGGTGATGTCCGTGAAAGCTGGAGATTCGTTCGAGACCCAGTCGAAGACTTGGTGTTTGGTCCAGTGGCCGTGGGAGTTGAGAGTTTTTCCTGGGTTCTCGTAGACGAAAGCGGGGGTGCCTGGGAAGCCGACGGTGAGGACATCGTTGTGCCCGTCGGAGTTAAAGTCATGGACCCATGCGAAGAAGTGGTCCGCGTAGGCGTTCATGGGTTGAGGTTTGGCGGGGTAGATTTCGGCGGACTTTTTGAAGTCCGGTCCAGCGAACCAGTAGGGGCCGTAGACCACATCCATGTGGGAATCTCCGTTGAGATCACCAACGGCGGCACCTTCGCTGAAATACGTTGAGGTAAGCCCTTGTCGCTGGAAGGAGTGGACAGTGCCTTGTGGTTCTTCGGCTGGTGATGGGGAGCAGAATGCGAGAGTGGCGAGGAGAGCGAGCAAGCAGCGGTGTGGGAGGGGTGAGTTCATAGTGTGGTTGATTTGGGAGGGAATGTGGAGCGAAGCGATGCGGGGTTTGCTTCGGGGGTTTT
>CAIJIZ010000304.1 GCA_903820735.1 uncultured Pirellula sp. | reverse complement strand
TCATCTCAACGGTAACCCGAACCGTCAGGGAGGAAACTACAGTACACGCTCCATCGTTCATAAGCACGCTCCGCGTAAGATCTACCGTTCAATAAACCGACAGGCCTCGGCAACTGCGGCTAATGAAATCAGCCATCAATCAGCTGCTGCCTCGTTTACACTTCGGGTTACCATTGCGTGGCCAACGGCCACGTCGCATCTCAATGGTAACCCGAACCGTGAGGGAGGAAGCTGCAGTACACGCTCCATCGTTCATCCGCACGCTCCGCGTAAGATCCACCGCTCAATAAACCGATAGGCCTTGGTAACTGCGGCTAATGAAATCGACCAACAATCCGCTGCTGCCTCGCTGACGCGTCGGGTTACCATTCCAGTGGCCAACGGCCACTTCTCACTTTAATAGTAACCCGAACCGTCAGGGAGGAAGCTACAGCACACGCGTCATCGCTCATAAGCACGCTCCGCGTAAACCCCACCGCTCAATGATCCGATAGGCCTCGGTAACTGCGGCTAATGAAATCAGCCATCAATCCGCTCCTGCCTCGTTGACACTTCGGGTTATTGTTCTGCCGAGCGATCGTGGTTCACGCTTCAGGTCGTCGTCGCTTGATCTTGTCCATCGAGCACGTATAGTGTGACTCGCTCGAGTGAGTCGTCTGTATATACCCAACGGATACTTCCACGTTCAGCCCACCAATTCAATCTTAAAGAATCTATCTCCGCTCTGAGACGTCTTGTGCACCATGCTTTCACACCAGAGCGAATCGACCTCGGAGTGACTCCAGAACTTGAAATCACAAAATGCATGTGATTAGATCTGCAGTTAACAGCATGAAGAATCCAGTTTCGAAAAACACATGTTTCCGAAATCTGTGCCTCCACTAATTTCCGTGCAGTCTCATTCAATATCACGGATGACTCATTCATGCGAGCTTTAGCTTCGAGCTCCTTAATCGGATCTGGGAGTTGCCACCCTTTTTTGTGTTCAACCCAGCCACGCGAATCACCCGGTAGCCAAACACCGTAGGTAGAAACCGTGAAGAAAAAGGCTAAGGGTTCAGAGTACATATTGGATTCCTGCCAAAGGCTACGTTATCGGAAAACAACACTAATTCCGAGGTCAATGAAAACCTCTTGCCATATTCTACGAAGCCCCGTTAGGAGAAGCACCTCCCGAATTACGAGTTTCCTGCCACTTCACATCTCAACGGTAACCCGAACCGTCAGGGAGGAAGCTACAGTACACGCGTCATCGCTCATAAGAAATCAGCCGTCAATCAGCTGCTGCCTCGCTGACGCATCGGGTTACCATTTCATGGCCTACGGCCACCTCGCATCTCAATGGTAACCCGAACCGTGAGGGAGGAAGCTGCAGCACACGCTCCATCGTTCATAAGCACGCTCCGCTTAAGATCTACTGCTCAATAAACCGACAGGCCTCGGTAACTGCGGCTAATGAAATCCACCAACAATCCGCTGCTGCCTCGTTTACACTTCGGGTTACCATTGCTGTGGCCATTTGATCGATCGTTACTCTGGCGGTATGAATCGCATTTGTCGAATGGATATGGTTGGATCAAGTCGCGTAAGGAATGGCTCGAGCAAACGGATGTTGTTCTGTATCTCCACCTCTGATTGCTTCGCCGACACGCAATTCATTACGACCGAATCAACCGTCATTCCCATTTCCAAGGCTACTTGAACGGTCGAGAGAACTTGATGGACGCACCCGAGGCGATTTGCCGCCACGAGAATTAACGGGTAATTGAATTGCTTTGCAAGATCGGCATTGGTAAGCGACCAAGTGATGGGTGATAGCAGGCCACCTGCTCCCTCGACGAGCAGCCAATCGCAGTATTCATATAATGAAAACGCACCCCGGAATAAAAGGGCTTCATCGATCCTCTCATTTGCGATGTCAGCTGCGATCGGCGGAGCATACGCAGGTAATAATGCTTGCGGGTTAATCCACTCGATCGGAATGCTTCCTCCTATAGCGGCATGCAATCTTGCAGCATCGCTCCGGTAGTCATCTCGTGGATAGCCACTTGCGATGGGTTTATACGCTCCGATCCGCTTGCCCTGATTACGCAGTGCATGAAGAGTCTCACAGATGAAGTGCGTTTTCCCGACATCGGTATCTGTTCCACATACAAAACGACCTTCCGGCAAAGATGGATGACTAAGCCGAGGTAAGTCACGAAATCCATGCCAAATCATTCGTTGGCCTCCTCAGCAATAAGTGCGATGTGCTTAACCCCAACCTTGGTTAGTAACACCCAGTGTATCTTCTCTGACTTCTCGTCGACGATTAGGTCTTTCTGAAGCTTTACTAAATCGATGTCAATATTGCGACTTTTCAACTCCCAACGCTTCACACATGCCGAACGGGAATACGCTTTGAGTTTCTTCTTATCAAGAGGCAACTGGTCGATTACCCGAAACCATCGAAGCATCGGATGGGAGATTCGAGTGTCCGCATGATAGTAACCAAAAGAGTTACCCAGGAGTCGAACCTGCAATCGTTTCGCTAAAGCCACCGAGCAGTGCGCTGCTCGTACCGCAGGGTCTTGATCGGCTACGTATTTACCGACGGATAAACCTGAGAATTCGGAGTCGATCGGCTGGCTACCGAAATTTTGCGAAGGGCTAAACCACTGGTCTGCAGGTTCGGAACTCGGCGTAGCAATGCACTCTTGCTCGCTAAAGATCTCGTGATACCAAGGTGCATTCGACCGTTGCACGCTGACAATTCGTTGCCCTTCTTGCCAACGCGGAATTCGCCAATACAAGCGTTGTTGCCGCACTGATCCATCGCGCGAAAGCCAACGGCGAGCGGTCGGTGCTCCGCATGTGCCCCATTCGAACGCTTCATTAGGGTGAAAACCAGGTGCTGCTTTGATCGATGCCCCACGGCACTTGGCAACCGAGTTGGCGATCACTTCCCAGCTTGGCTGCATGTCGTAAAGATGTGTATGGCGCTCCCCATCCGCGCGCCGATCCGGATCCATGTGCAACCAAACATCGGTGGGTAATGAAACGTCCTCGAATAGACTGTTGCGCATCTGCAATATAACCGAATTGCTTTTAGCATTGAGCGATGCAAGCACACATGCCAAAGGGGATGCATCAACGGCGACGATTTCTCTGTTGATTGACCGGTTGATTGACCGGTTGGTTGCTGTGTCTATCGCTGTGGTTGCTGTTATTACCGAAGTGGTGTCATCTTGCTCGTGCCCTAGTTGCTTGGCCAACGCAACGGAATCGACTCCTGCCCCGCAGCAAACGTCATAGATGGTCTCCTCACCCTGGAAATCCTTGGCTGTCTCTTCGGCTGTCCATTCATCGGATGCTTGTTCGAAAAACCGCTGAGTCCAAAACCATCGCTCGGGGAATCGCACTTTGCGTTTGCCAGCCCCGACCACGAAACTCAACTGCTGTTCAAGCAGCTGGCGTTGGCTTTGGGATAAACGCCGGAGGGAAGCCAGAGAAGTTGATTTTTTCCCTCCTGGTTGGCGTAACTCTGACCGTAGAAACGACCAAGCCTCGGTCGCTTCGACCGAGGCTAGCCATTGGTAGTCAGAATCACTGATCACAGTATTGCTGCTCGCCTAAACTTATTCGTCGAATGTTGGAGCATCCGAAGGAGGATTTGCTGGAGTTTCCGAAGCTGGTTTCTGCCCGGAAAGCAAATCCTCAAGGGAGGGGCGAGGAGCATCGCTGAGCAACGGGAAGCTTTGTTCAACGGCTGCTGAACCAAGATTGAGCAAGTCCTCAAGTGCTTCCTTGCGGTAGGAGACTTCGGAGTCTTGGAAGACGCGGAAGCCGGTACCAGCAGGAATCAAGTGGCCCAGGATGACGTTTTCCTTCAATCCGACGAGTCGGTCAACCTTTCCGGCCAACGCTGCTTCGGTCAAAACCTTTGTGGTTTCTTGGAAGCTTGCTGCCGAAATGAAGCTGTTGCTCTGTACGGACGCCTTGGTGATACCGAGCAATTGGACTTCAGCATGCGCGGGCTTGGGCTTCTTACCCTTCGCACCCTTGCCACCGAGACCTTCGCACTGAGCGTTCGCAGTATCGAATTCATCCTTGGCAATGATTTGCCCCAAAGCGAATTGCGTGTCACCTGGATCGGTAACCTTCATGCACTTGGCGATGTGATCGTTGTGTCGCTTGAATTCGTAGCGGTCCATAACCAAGCCTGCGAGAAGGGTAGTGTCACCGGGGTTGGTGATCTTCACTTTCCGCAACATTCGCGCGATGATGATCTCAACGTGCTTATCGTTGATTTCCACCCGTTGCGAACGATAGACCTGTTGGATTTCATGCAACAAGTATTGTTGCACGGCTTCTTCTCCGCTGACGCGAAGAATGTCGTGCGGAACCAACGGCCCCTCCACGAGAGCTTGACCAGCCTTCACGGTGTCACCTGAGTGAACCAAGAAGCGTTTGCCTGGTGGCACTAAGTGTTCTACTTCCTCACCGCTATCGCTCTTGACGAGAATCGATCGCTTACCTCGTTTACGATCCTTCGAGATTTCTACAAGTCCATCGATTTCGGCTACAACTGCCGGATCCTTTGGCTTGCGTGCTTCGAAGATTTCAGTAACCCGTGGCAGACCCCCGGTGATGTCCTTAACCCCGGTTGCTTCGCGTGGCATTTCAGCCAATTCGGTACCGGCGTTAACCTTCTTCCCTTCGGCGACGTTGATAACTGCCTTATCAGGGAGGTAGTGAACGTCGACTGCCTTGCCTTCGGCATCTTCAAGAACGATCTGCGGATGGAACTTACCGCGTGAGTCCATGATACGACGACGGATGTTACCGCTTGGGTCTTTCTCGACCTTGAGGGTTTCCCCATCGACGATGTCGACGAAGCTAACCTTACCACCGACGGTGGCGAGAATAGGAATCTTGTGTGGGTTCCATTCGCAAAGGACTTGCCCCTTCGGAATCTCTTGGTTTTCAGCGACGAGCAACCGAGCACCTACAGGAATCTCGTAGCGTTCAAGTTCTCGTCCGCGATTGTCGACAACTGCGATTTCGCAATTACGGGTCAGAACAACATCCTGCCCATCGTCATTGCGAACAAATCGCATCTTGATGAACTTGATCAAACCAGATTTCTTGGATTTGATGTCGCTCTCTTCAACCGTTGTACCTGCCGCACCACCGATGTGGAACGTACGCATCGTCAACTGAGTACCTGGTTCACCGATACTTTGTGCGGCAATAATACCGACCGCCATACCCTCTTCGACCATGGAACCGGTGCTCATGTCCATCCCGTAGCACGATCGGCAAATACCCAAAGGAGCATCGCAGGTCATCGGCGAACGGACCTGGATCTTTTCGAGTCCCATCTCTTCGATTCGTCTTGCGACGTTTCGAGTGATCATTTGATTTTCTTCCACAATCGTTTCCGAAGAAATCAAATTGACGATGTTCTGTCGGCTTACTCGACCGGCGATAGATTCGGTCAAACGAACTTCGACCTTCTCACCTCGATAGATAACTCCCTTGGTGATACCCTTGGTCGTTCCGCAATCATGCATCGTAATAACGACGTTTTGTGCAACGTCCGCAAGCTTACGGGTCAAGTATCCCGAGTCAGCGGTCTTCAACGCAGTATCCGCCAGACCCTTTCGAGCACCGTGCGTCGAGCTGAAGTACTCGAGAACGGAAAGCCCTTCTCGGAAGTTCGACTTGATCGGGGTTTCGATGATTTCACCGGTTGGCTTGGCCATCAAACCCCGCATACCTGCGAGCTGTCGAATCTGTTCGATACCCCCCCGTGCACCGGAGGACGCCATCAAGAACACTGGATTGACGTACCAATTGCCTCGGTGCTGGTCAGTCTCCATCGCAGCAAGCATGTCCTTGGTAATCGCTTCACGAGCGGCAGTCCAAGCATCTAGAACTTGGTTGTATCGCTCTTGTGCGGTCATAACCCCCTTGAGGTAGTTCTTTTGGAACGTCATGACCTTCTTGTCGGCTTCCGAAATGTGTTTGGATTTCGATTCCGGAGTAACAAGATCGTCAGCACCGAAGGACAAGCCGGAGTGGGTCGATTCGCGGAACCCTAATTGGTTCATATCGTCGAGGAGTTTAATCGTTGCACGTCGACCGAGCAGCTGATAGCAGTCGCTGATGACGGACGCCAAGTCGCTGGACTTGAGCGATTGGTTATAGAAGTCCATTCCTTCGGACAAGATGGAATTGAACAAGATTCGACCATAGGTCGTTTCGATCAATTGCCCACCAGGAGCATCAGCTGGATCTGTTTTGAGCTTGCGACCCTTTGGCAATCGGACTTTGATCTTGGCATGCAAAGCGATCTTGCCGACGCTATATGCATAATCGGCTTCCATCGGATTCGCGAAGATCATTCCTTCACCAAGCTGTTCGGTCAGCATCACCGTGATGTAGTTACAACCCATGACCGTGTCCTGGGAAGGACTCATGATCGGCTTGCCGTTGCTCGGTGCGAAGATGTTGTGCGTACTCATCATCAGCGTATGAGCTTCGACCTGTGCTTCGATGGAGAGTGGCAAGTGAACTGCCATCTGGTCACCGTCGAAGTCAGCGTTGAAGCCTTTGCAAGCCAGAGGGTGCAAGTGAATTGCATTGCCTTCAACAAGTGTCGGCTCGAACGCTTGGATACCCATTCGGTGAAGGGTAGGAGCACGGTTCAGCAACACTGGGTGGTTGCGGATGACTTGTTCGAGGATATCCCAAACTTCGTCATCTTTTCGTTCGAGCATCTTCTTCGCGGACTTGATGGTATCGGCATGCCCCAAGTCTTTAAGCTTGCGAATGATGAACGGTTGATAAAGTTCAAGAGCGATCTTTTTGGGCAAACCGCATTGATGCAATCGCAATCGCGGTCCGACCACGATTACCGATCGCGCAGAGTAGTCTACGCGCTTACCGAGCAAGTTTTCCCGGAATCGTCCTTGCTTACCTTTGATCATGTCTGTCAAAGACTTCAATGGTCGGTTCGAGCTGCCGAGCACTGGTCGCTTGCATCGGCCGTTATCGAACAACGCATCGACCGATTGTTGCAACATCCGCTTTTCGTTGCGAATGATGACTTCAGGTGCATTCAAATCGACCAGCTTGCGAAGACGATTGTTTCGGTTGATGATCCGACGATACAAGTCGTTCAAGTCGGATGTTGCAAAGTTTCCGCTATCGAGCAGAACCAATGGACGCAAGTCGGGAGGAATGACCGGAATAACGTCAAGGATCATCCATTCTGGACGGTTTTCACTATCGCGAATCGATTCGACCAACTTGAGTCGGTTAATCAATTCCTTCTTGCGTTGCTTGCTGCTCGTCTCATGCAACTCCGTTCGAAGTTCTTCTGAGAGCTTGATCAGATCAAGGTTCTGAAGCAGTTTGCGAACAGCTTCCGCACCCATATCTGCTTCGAAAGCATCGCCGAACTCGGTTCGCTTAGCGCGATACTCTTCTTCGGTCAAGAGTTGATACGCTTCGAGGTCCGTTGTTCCTGGATTGATCACGACGTAGTCTTGGAAGTAAATCACTTTTTCCAAGCTCGTGGTTTTCATTTCAAGCAGATTGCCAAGTCGGCTTGGCATCGCTTTGAAGAACCAAATGTGAGCAACAGGTGCTGCGAGTTCGATGTGACCCATTCGCTTGCGGCGAACGCGTGAGTGGGTGACTTTAACACCGCATCGATCGCAAATCATCCCTTTGTACTTCATGCCGCGGTACTTACCGCAAGCGCATTCCCAGTCCTTCTCTGGACCAAAGATCCTTTCGCAGAACAGCCCGTCTTTTTCAGGGCGATAAGTACGGTAGTTGATCGTCTCTGGTTTCTTGACTTCACCGAACGACCAAGACCGAATGTCTTGTGGCCGTGCCAACGAAATCTTGACGGAGGTGTAATCGTTTACTCGATCGTATGTGGCTTCGGAAACAGTGGCCATGTTCGAGTTACTCCTGAGGGTCGCTAAAAGGGTGATTCGTTATTTGAGCACCGTAAAGTCGGCGATGCAGTTCAATGATGAATCGCATCGATGTTTGCTTTTACGGTGATTGCTTTTACAGTGATTTGCCAGGGGAGGTTGCCAACGGCGAGTTACCTTCCGTCGGCTGTTGTAGGATCGATTTTTCGATGGTGAGGATTCGTCTGTCGCTTGTGTGTTCTATGTTTGCAACACACAAGCGACATGGTCCAAATTCAGCGAGCTGAAATTACAAACGACGCTTTTCGAGTCGCATGTTCAAAGCCAAGCCGCGAATTTCGTTGGTCAAAACATCGAAGCTGGCTGGAGTGCCTGATTCGAGGGTGTTCTCTCCCTTGACCATCGATTCGTAAATCTTGGTTCGACCTTCGACGTCGTCGCTCTTGACCGTAAGCAGTTCTTGGAGGATGTAAGCCGCTCCGTATGCTTCCAGAGCCCATACTTCCATTTCCCCGAAGCGTTGTCCGCCGAACCGTGCTTTTCCACCAAGGGGTTGCTGGGTGATAAGCGAGTAAGGACCGGTGCTTCGAGCATGGACTTTGTCGTCTACCAAGTGGTGGAGTTTGAGCATGTACAAGTAGCCAACTGTGGTTTCTTGTTCCATCTGCTCACCGGTACGACCGTCATAAAGTCGAACCTTGCCGTGCCGTGGTAGCCCTGCTGCTTCCAACGCGTCATTGATGTCCCCTTCGGTCGCACCGTCGAAGACCGGCGTAATGGCTTGGAATCCGGAGTTCGCTCCGGCCCAACCCAAGTGGGTCTCGAGAATCTGACCTACGTTCATCCGGCTTGGAACCCCAAGCGGGTTTAGCATGATTTGCAACGGTGTACCATCGGGTAGGAATGGCATGTCTTCCACTGGCAAGATCTTGGAGATAACCCCCTTGTTGCCGTGTCGACCTGCCATCTTATCGCCGATGCTGATGACCCGCTTGGTCGCAATGTAGACCTTGACCATCTGCAACACGCCGCTGCGAAGTTCATCGCCGCGCTTCATGCTGTTGAGCCGACGATCGCGTTGGTCCAGAGCTTCTTCAACCGCTGGCCAAAGGTTCTTGTGAACCTTCTTTACCTCGGCATGCAGACCCGCATCCAAACGGTTCAGCAAACGGGATAGATTGAAGGTCTGCGCCTTTTCTGCGATGTACTTCGGATCTTGACCACCCGTAAGTGGTGTGCCATCTTCGTCAGTTAGCTTGCCACCGATGCTCTTTTCGATTTCTTCTGCGAAGGTTGCAAAAGTGGTTGCAATCTCTTTGTTCCCTTCGGTTTCGATCTGCTTGAGATCGCGTTCGAAAATCTTTCGCTCTTCTTCCGAAAGGCTCATACGTCGGGAGAACTTCTGGGTATCGATAACAATACCTTCAACGCCAGAGCTAACCTCCAGCGAATCGTTTTTAACGTCTTCACCAGCTCGACCGAAAATCGCATGTAGCAGTTTCTCTTCCGGGGTCAATTCGGTCTTGCTCTTCGGCGAGACTTTACCAACGAGGATATCGCCAGGTCGAACGTAGGTACCGACTTGGACAATACCGGATTCATCGAGATTACGAAGAGCCTTTTCGCTCACGTTCGGAATGTCACGAGTGAACTCTTCGCGACCAAGTTTGGTTTCGCGAATTTCAACATCGAACTCTTCAATGTGAATCGAAGTGTATACGTCTTGCTTGACGAGCTCTTCGCTGATGATGATCGCATCTTCGTAGTTGTAACCATCGAAGGACATGAAGCCCACAAGGACGTTTCGTCCGAGGGCCAATTCCCCGAGGTGCGTCGAAGCACCGTCAGCGATGATTTGACCCTTCTCGACCTTGTCGCCAATCTGGATGATCGGACGTTGGTTCAAGCAAGTTCGCTCGTTGAGGCCTTGATATTTCTTCAAGTGATAAATATCAGTGCCGACTTCGATTCGCGTTGCGTCAACAAACGTGACTTTGCCTGCTCGTCGAGCGCGGACCACCATGGAGCTGTTAGCGGCAACTTCTTTTTCCAAACCGGTTCCGACGATCGGTGGCTCAGCAACCAACAATGGAACGGCTTGGCGTTGCATGTTAGAGCCCATCAACGCGCGGTTCGCGTCGTCGTGCTCCAAGAACGGAATCAATCCCGCAGAGACACCCACCATCTGGCAAGGTGAAATGTCCATGTACTGGACAACTTCGGGCGAGACGATTTCGAAGTCGCTGCGGTGACGGGCGATGAGTCCCGGGCCGGCGACCAATGAGGAATCCTTAACTGCCAAGTCAGCCGGTGCGATGAAAGCATCGGACTCTTCGTCAGCACGCAACCAAACAACATCGTCGGTAACCCTACCTTCGGAAACTTGTCGGTATGGGGTTACCAAGAAGCCGTATTCATCAACCCCTGCATAAATCGACAGGGAGCTGATCAAACCGATGTTCGTACCTTCAGGAGTCTCAATCGGGCAGATCCGACCGTAGTGCGAGATGTGAACGTCGCGGACTTCGAAACCCGCTCGCTTACGATTCAAACCACCAGGTCCGAGTGCGGAGAGACGTCGCTCGTGCGTTAGCTGCGAGAGAGGGTTGGTCTGGTCGACCACCTGCGAGAGCTCACCTCGTCCGAAGAAATACTCGATCGCCGCGCTGATGCTCTTTTGGTTGACCAGCGATCGCGGAGTCATGTCTTCGACTTCCTTCAAACTCATCCGCTCTTGAACGGTACGACGAAGCTTGAGGAAACCCTTGCGGAGCTCTTCACAAGCCAATTCATCGATGGTTCGCAGACGGCGGTTGCCCAAGTGGTCGATGTCATCGAATCGAGCTGTTCCGTCTGGATCGAACAAGTCGATCAGATACTTGATCGAAGCGATGATGTCTTCGGGACGCAGTGCCATTTCATCTTCGGGCACGGTAAGCCCAAGCTTGCGGTTGACGCGGAAACGACCCACGCGGCCGAGACGATATCGGTTGACATCGAAGAATTTTTCGTGGAAAAGCTGCTTTGCTTTTTCCAAAGCAGGCGGATTACCAGGTCGCAAGCGTTGGTAGATTCGAAGCAATGCTTCTTCATGGCTGCTAGTGTTGTCTTCCGCCATGGAATTGAGCAAATACGGGAACTTCGGAACATCCATCACTTGGACGCTCTTTACACCGCTTGCGCAAATCAAATCAGCGACAGCTTTGCCGATGCGATGGCCTGCTTCGACGATGATCTCACCGGCTCGCTCGTGCGATGCTGGGAACACAATGTCGTCTACGGCAATTCGGTTTTCGACCTTAGGCAGCGATCGCCCATCGGAAATCTTCTCCGTTTGCACTTCGTAGAATGCGGTGAGCAAATCTTTGTCGGTGCTCAGCTTCGGCGACATCGCACGCAACAATGTGATGACCGAGAATTTGCCCGACTGGTCAATGCGAACCGAAAGCGAATCTTTCTTCGTAACATTGATTTCAATCCAGCTACCTCGCTCCGGGATCACGCGAGCAGATGGAAGCTTGCGATCAGATGTACCCTCGGACTCTTCGACGAAGTCGACTCCGGGTGATCGGTGCAACTGACTTACTACCACGCGCTCCGCTCCGTTGATGATGAATTCACCACCACCGAGCATCACTGGAATGTCTCCCAAGTACACTTCTTCCTCGAGTGGTTCTTCGCGATTGAGTCGCAACCAAACCTTCAGAGGCTTGCCGTAGGTGAGCCGCAATTGACGGCACTCTTCAGGGGTATACCGAGGCTTGCCTAACTCAAAACGCAAATATTCCAGCGTCACGGAGTTGTCATAGCTCGAGATCGGGAAAATTTCCCGAAGCACCGACTCGAGCCCCTGATTCTTACGCTTGTCCGAAGGAATGTCTTCCTGCAGAAATGCTTCGTAAGAAGCGGTCTGCAAGACCGTCAAGTTCGGAATTGGAAACTGACTGCGTCCGGATCCGAAGATGCGTGTTTGAGTCGTTTGTAAACGTCGCTTCGAAGATGTTGCCATTGTCTAACTTACGAATTAAAAGGGACGCGATTTGTCACACAAAATAAAAACACTACGGTCAGAAGAAAAAACAGGTAAGTAAAGTTGCTTACCCGATTTCCCCACCTGCTAGCGTGCGAGATGACTCGACGAGAATTTGAACCTGTTGGTGGTCAAGCGAATCCATGACTTCATAAAGAACCCTTCTGCATTCGTGAACAACAACCTGGACAACTCACCTAACACAGGTGAGCCTTTCCCCATCGATCGAAACCCCCTAGCCCATCGAGAGCAACCCGCGGTCAAGAACGTTTCAGAAGACGATTTCACAGAATGAGATTCAAGCTGTCGTGGCGAGCAAAATGCAGCTAAACGATTGGATGCAGAGCAACGCAATGCGGAGAGACAAAATGCAGAGCAACGTGGTCCGGAAAGAATCGTCGCGAAGAAGCACGATGCAGGACGATTCGACACTGGGGATCCCAGTAAAGATTCGCCCAATACCGAGCAACGTATCGCGACTCGCACCGGGGAGGGTAAAGAGTGAACGATGGTCTGGAATTCCAAAGCACTTCCCTCAACAAGCCGAAATGAAATCGTACGCAAGCAAATAGTAACCCGGAGGGTGAAATCCTCTCACACCTCAGTCGGATCTCCAAAGCGTCCCGATAGTGTAGCAACGTAGCCCACTGTCAAAAGGGGACTTACGACGAAAATAGACTTTTTTGAAAAATTAATTTCAAGATGGCACTCAAGTAGCAGTAATCGCCACTTTGGATTAGCGTGATTAATCCTGAGGCAAGCTGTGAGGATCGGGTAAGATTTGCACTAGGGAGGCTGCCGGGCGTACCCCCACCCGGCTTTCCATCAAAATCCCTTCATCAGTACGTGTTGGAGAGCTTGTTCCTATCCGATATGATTTGACCTACTATATGTACCGGTCTATATGTACCGGTGCTTCCTATATGTACCTGTGCGTCGTGCTCGTGCTTGGCACGGAAGGCTTTCTTCCTGCCAAATATTCCCCGAAACCCATATCAGCCATCCTATGACCCCCATTGTCGTTCCTGCCGTCGGCGAAAGCATTTCCGAAGTTCAAATCAGCCAGTGGTTAAAGAAGGAAGGGGAGTGGGTTGCCGCCGGCACCGACTTGGTCGATCTCGAAACGGAGAAAGCCTCGGTTCAGATATCTGCTCCTGTCGACGGTATTCTGGTTCGAATCCTGAAACCCAACGATCAATTTGCCACGGTTGGTGAAGCCATCGCTGAATTCCAACCCGCAGCGAAGGGTGCAAGTGCCTCTGCTGTCGGTTCGTCTTCAGGTTCTCCCTCACCTGCTGCCCCCGCATCGGCTCCCGCCAGTGCATCCGCTGCAACGGCCGGACACGTGATGCCTGCTGCACAGCGATTAGCCGCAGACAACCAAGTTTCTCTTGCTGGCGTCGCAGGCAGTGGGCCTTCCGGAAGAATCTTGAAAGAAGATGTTGCCAAAGTGATCGATGGGAAAGCATCGATTGCTGGAAGTTCCAACGTGGCGGCAAGCCCTGCCGTTCCAAGCCCCATCACCGCCTCAAAGCCTGCTGCTTCGACATTGACCTCCTCTTCAACAGCCCTGCAACAAGGGAGCGCGAATCGTGGCGAGGAAATCAAGCCGATGAGCATGATCCGTCGCACGATTGCCACACGCCTTGTACAGGCCCAGCACAACGCTGCGTTGCTAACGACATTCAACGAAGTCGATATGCAACCGGTGATGCAATTGAGAACCAAATACCGCGATGCATTCCAAGAAAAGCATGGTGTGAAACTTGGCTTTATGTCATTCTTCGCAAAAGCTGCTTGCGAAGCCCTCAAGCGTTATCCTTCGGTTAATGCCGAAATTCGAGGGAATAACATCGTCTACCGCAACTACTGCGACATCGGGATTGCAATCGGTGGGGGTAAAGGATTGGTCGTTCCCGTTCTTCGCAATGTCGAAAAATTAGGGTTCGCCGACATCGAGCGTTCCATCGGTGATTTCGCCACCGCAGCTATGGCGAACAAGCTGATGCCAGAGGATCTTGAAGGTGGCACCTTTACTATCAGCAACGGTGGGATTTATGGCTCGCTACTCTCAACACCCATCGTCAATCCGCCTCAATCGGGCATCCTCGGACTGCACTCGATTCAAGAACGTCCGATCGCTCTGAATGGTCAAGTCGTGATCCGACCGATGATGTACTTGGCTTTGACCTACGATCACCGAATCATCGACGGTCGCGAAGCCGTCTCGTTCCTGAAAACGATCAAGGACGTTATCGAAGATCCTTCGAGATTGTTCCTTGAAATATAAGTTCGCAATTTGCGTACGAACAGTTCTTACAACGCTGGCTTGCTACGAATGTTGGTCAGCGAGTAACGCTGATTAGCTTCTGCGATCTGCTTTCCAGCGGTCTTACTAACCACACGGTTTCGATAGGGATATCCTTCATGATGCAACTCGGATTCGTCAGCGCAATTGTCCCTGAACTGAGTCTGGACCAAGTCCTCGATTTGGCTTCGACTATCGGGTACCAGACCGTAGAGGTTATGTGCTGGCCACCGTCGAAAGCTGATCGACGATACGCGGGGATCACCCACCTGAATGTGCTTGAACTCGATGAGAGTTCAGTGCGCCGAATTCGCAGCAAGCTGGAGATCACCGGTGTAAGTATCAGTGGATTGGGCTACTACCCGAATTGTTTGGATCACAACATTGAGCAAGCCGAAAAGAGCTGCGAGCATCTTAAGAAGGTGATTGTGGCTGCCCCGCGACTTGGGCTGACCCAAGTTAACACATTTATCGGTCGCGATCATACGAAGAGTGTCGATCAGAACTGGCCTCGTATGCTCGAAACATGGAAACCAATTGTTGAGCTTGCAGAAAAGCAAGGTGTGCGGATCGGTATTGAGAACTGCCCGATGATGTTTACTGCAGACGAATGGCCAGGCGGAAAGAACTTGGCTTCCTCCCCGGCAATCTGGAGACGCTTGTTCGCTGATCTCGAAAGCCCAAATCTAGGGCTTAACTACGATCCTTCTCACTTGGTCTTCCAGCATATGGACTACCTCGCGCCCATGCGGCAATTCATCGATCGAATCTTTCACGTCCATGCGAAAGACGTTCGAGTCGATCAGCACCTGCTGAACGAACACGGAATTTTCGCACATCCGAACCTATATCATTTTCCAAAGCTACCCGGGCTTGGAGATGTACAGTGGGGCAAGTTTTTCTCGGTGCTCAGCGACGCGGGGTACCGTGGTGCGGTTTGTGTCGAAGTCGAAGACAGAGCATATGAAAGCTCCCTCGAAGATCGCAAAGCTTCGTTAGCGCAAAGCTATCGGTACTTGTCTCAGTTTTTACCTGTCTAGTTCAATATCCTAAGGCTCTTCGCACTGCAACTCTGCGCAGTGCAACGCCCGGCAATCCTTCCTCTCACCCTCCGAATTTTTCCTTCCATGACATCTTCAAACGATTCAAAAGCAAACCAAGGCACGAGTTCCAAGCAGATTGCCAACGTCATGAACGAGACGCGGGTATTTCCGCCAAGCCAATCGTTTCAAGATCGCGCCGCAATTGGATCGATGCAAGCCTATCAAGCTCTGTACGACGCTTCGATCGCCGACTCGGAAGGGTTCTGGGAATCGCAGGCCCGCGAACACTTGCATTGGTTCGAGCCTTTCAATAAGACCTTGGTTTGGAACGAGCCCTTTGCGCAGTGGTTCGTCGGTGGGAAAACCAATGTCTCTTACAATTGCCTCGATGTGCATGTGCAAGCCGGTCGCGGACAAACGGTCGCTTTTCATTGGGAAGGTGAGCCGGGCGAGACTCGGACAATCACCTACGAAGAACTTCTCAAGGACGTTAGTCAGTTCGCTTCTGCATTGACGAAACTCGGAATCCAAAAAGGTGATCGTGTCAGTATCTACATGCCCATGGTTCCTGAACTCCCCGTCGCAATGCTCGCGTGTGCGCGAATCGGAGCGATTCACTCTGTAATCTTTGGTGGGTTTAGCGCCGAAGCGATCGCCGATCGCAACAATGACGCGCAAGCCAAGTTGGTAATCACTGCTGACGGTGGATACCGAAGAGGTAAACTGCTTGGGCTCAAGCAGACGGTCGACGAAGCACTGAGCAAGAGTCCTTCGGTGGAACATTGCATCGTCTTAAAGCGCGCTGATGGAAACGTACCGATGCATTCGGGACGGGATGTATGGTGGCACAATATCATTGAGCGTGAACCGGAGTTTTTCCCCGCTGTGCCACTCGATAGCGAAGATCCATTATTCATCCTCTACACATCCGGTTCGACAGGGAAGCCCAAGGGGATCAAACATACCACCGCGGGGTACAACCTTTACGCGAAACGGACCTTTCAATGGGTGTTTGATCACCAGCCTCAAGACATTTTCTGGTGTACGGCCGATTGCGGATGGATTACCGGCCACAGCTACATCGTCTACGGTCCGCTCTCAGCCGGGGCCACTCAAGTCCTGTACGAAGGTGCACCGAACTGGCCTGCCGAAGACCGGTTCTGGGAATTGATCGAGAAATATAAAGTAAGCATCTTATACACGGCTCCTACCGCGATCCGCGCCTTTATCAAATGGGGCGATCATCACGTGGAGAAGCATGATCTGTCAAGCTTGCGACTACTCGGCAGCGTTGGCGAAGGGATCAATCCGGAAGCTTGGATGTGGTACTACAACAAGATCGGTGGAGGGCGTTGCCCGATCGTCGATACGTGGTGGCAAACAGAGACCGGCGGCATCATGATGTCCCCATTACCTGGCGCGATCGCTTGCAAACCTGGCTCATGCACCAAACCATTGCCTGGTATTGTCCCTCGGATACTTCACGCAGATCTGACCGACGTTGGGACCAACGAAGGTGGGATGCTGTGCATTGATAAACCATGGCCGGGCATGCTTCGCGGAATATGGGGGGACGACGATCGCTTTGCCGAGACGTACTGGAATCGAGTTCCGCATATGTACTTGACGGGAGACAACTCGCGATGCGACGAAGACGGGTACTATTGGATTATGGGTCGCATCGATGATGTGATCAACGTATCCGGACACCGCTTGAGCACCATCGAGATCGAAAGTGCACTAGTCAGTCATCCTTCGGTCGCCGAAGCCGCAGCGGTTGGTCGTCCCGATGAGATAAAAGGCCAAGGCATCGCCGTGTTCGTCACTTTGAAAAACCACGTTCCAGACGAAGAGATCCGCGATGCGCTCAAGAAGCACGTTCGCAAGGAGATCGGAGCGTTGGCAGTCCCGGATGAAATCCGCTTTACAACAGCCCTTCCCAAAACGCGGAGCGGCAAGATTATGCGCCGATTGCTTCGCGATATCGCATCTGGAAAAGAGTCCGTGCAAGATACCTCGACGCTCGAAGACTTCAGCGTCCTTGCGAAACTTCGCGGCGACGAAGAATCTTAATCGCTAGGAATGCATTGGTAACGTGCACTCGAAAGCTCCCCTTGCCGATGAACTGTGAAGTGGCCTTTGGCCACGCAATGGTAACCCGACGCGTCAGCGAGGCAGCAGCAGAGTGATGGTGGATTGCTTATGGGCGATGGAGCGTGTGCTGTAGCTCCCTCGTTGACACTTCGGGTTACCATTGGTGCGTTTACACGTCCGCGTTACCGATG
>CAIJIZ010000303.1 GCA_903820735.1 uncultured Pirellula sp. | reverse complement strand
TCCCCACCTCATCCCCCGGCCGCTTCTCCTCCCCTGGTAGTAGAAGGGGAGTTAAGAAAAGTCGGTGCCCCACTCCAAACGTAACACAAACTGATTCGCGGTTTCCTTTGCGTCTTCGCGTCTTTGCATGAGCCCCTCGAACCTCCTCGAACGGCCTATCGCCTATCGCCTAAAGCCTATCGCCTAAAGCCTATCGCCTAAAAACGACTCAAGGGATGGCGGTTCCGTAGAACCGTCATCCCCTAAGTACTCCCCCTGCCTCTCGTTCACAGCTTTCGCTGTTCGCTTGGTAAACTCTCGTGGTTCGTTGTTTCGCTGATTAACTTCCCCAATCAAATTTCGGGGCTTGTGGGGCAATCGCCTTGCGACTGCTGGCCTTCTTCAAGGGTACTCGCTCGCTGGGCTCTACCACCGGTGCTGGTTGAGCTGGTTGAGCTGGTTCTGTTTGCGACGGAGCGGATCGCGAAGGTGTCGTCGGTTGCGGATTGACCGCTGGTGGATTCTGTTGGAAATTCGATGGTAGCACACCAGGTGTCGCTGCATCGTTCGCTGTCCCTAAACTCTGTGGCAACTCTCCTCGACTCGACAAGGATGGGCGACTCGCTCCGCTCGGTAAAGTCCTCGCTGCTGATCGCTCTCTGGATCGCTCAGTGGCATCCCAGTAAGCCTTCTCCGGCCACAAGCCTTCTTCAAGCGTAATGTTGTTGTACTCGAGCAACGATCCCTTTAGCATGTGTACTTCCGTGATCGACTTGTTGTACTCGGACAACGCTCGCACATAATTCCGACCCGCGTTCGCTCGGCTTTGTTGTGCTCGCAACAACAAGTCCATGATCTGCTCGACGTTCGCATCCCCCGCATTGAACTTCTCTTGATACAACTTCACCCATCGATCTGCTGCCGACAAAGCTGCAAGCTGCTCGGTCATCTGGATGTAGTTGCTGTTCAACTCTCGCAAGACTTGGCTGATGCGATGCGTCGCTGCAATCTCTTTCTCTTCCAAGAGTGCATGGTCTCGTGCCAATGTCAACTGCTTGTTGCGTACGTCGTTGTGTGCACGCCGGGCTCCAATCGGATTCGGGAGGAAATCAAGTCGCACTGCGGCTTCTTGATAGTTCCCGCCGAGTAACTCTTCCCAAGCACTCGGTGCTGGAACGGTTCGTGGGTTCGGTGGGAATGGTCCGTTGCCACCGTCATCCAAGAGCGATGCTCCTACCCCGACATAGCGATAGATCAAAGACAAGTCGACGTTAGCAAGCATCTGATTCTTCGACGAGATGACTTCAAGCTCTCGTTGCTTGATCAACCAACGTTGACGCCGTAGATCCACACTGCGGTTGAGCATCTCATTCAAAGCCTCATCGAAGTCGAACTGTGCCATCCCAATGGCAGGCTTGTCCGAAGGACGAATCAAACGCCCGTCAGTGCTCGCCCAGCCAATCAAGACTCGCAACGCTTGCTCGCGACCGAACAGTCCAGGGTCACCACCAAGCGCTCCACCGCCAGCCAATGCCGAATCAAGCTGAGCTTGGAAGTCGTGGTAAGTAAACTTCGCTTGAGCTTCGGTCGTACCAGCTGCTCCCTTTTGAAGCTTCTCAAAGGCGATATGGTACGCTTTGGCGGCACTGTCGCGTGCGATGCGTGCGTTCTCGACGTTCCAATATGCTTGGTACAGATCCCAATAAGCGTACTCGACGTCGCGAACAAGGTTTCGCACTCGCTCTTCAAAGTCGACGAGCGAAAGGTCTTCATTGATCCTAGCAAGGATCACAGGGATGCGGTTGACCGATGTCCCGCGTCCTCGAAGCAACGGATGTTGCACTTGGAATTCTAAAACTTGCGTGTAATCGCTTGGAACCGCACGACCCGGTCCGTCAGTCGCGATGTTGTTGTAGCTGTAAATCGATTGCGATCGAGCGGTCACAATACCACCGGTCGCCATTCGCTTCGAAAGGGCCATCTGGCCGGTGCTGTCACGCCCTTGGAACGGGGTCGGGTTGTAAGGATTGTCTTCCCCGACGTTCCGTGCGCGATCGGTGTTGTTGTACGAGAAGAATGCGGAGAACTGCGCATCGAACTCGCTCAATGCGTCTTCGACTCCACCGACTTGGTTGGCTCGTGCCGCTCCGCGTGGCAACACGCGGTTGCCGTTCTGATCGACTACGATCTGCTGTGGACTTGTTGTCGTCGCGGCAATGGCCGGATCGTATATGGTCGAGAGCTGCTGCCCTGGTGTCGACAAGATGTTCGCTGCAACATCGACGTTCTGACGTTGGGTACCTGGTACCGTGCGGATCAACTTGCTGTTGACCAACGCATACGAAATGCACTCCTCAAGCGTTACATCAAGAAATTCGAATTGCTGATTGTCGAGGCTCAATGGCTCGACGGCATGGGTCGCTTCAGCCGGTGGATTGATCTCCAAATCCGGAACTTCAATCCGCTGCGCGTGATCCAGGTACTGAGAAAGACTAGAGCGTTCTCGAAGGAAATAGGGTTGGGTCGGATGGCAACCAGCGAGCAGCATGCTGCCGAGTTGAATGCCGACGAACCACTTATGGAAGATGCGTTTCATATACCTGGAGTTCCCATCCAAATGCGGTGCAACCCATCGCCCACCAAATGCGCTTGCTAAAGCCTTCGGTAAGTCGTTCTGTGTTGATCCTTTGGTGTTAGGCCCCCCTAACATGCGTCGCCCGGCCGAAACCCGACTTCGCACAACCATTACATCGGCATTCGACTTGGTAAACTTTGACGATTACAGAAGAAATCCGGCCGAATTTCGATGCTTATGGTGCTAGCAATTCATCGCCAAGTTAATCAACGAAAAAAGCCCCCGGGTTACGGGGGCTTTTCTTAGTTTTCAGCAGGGAAGCCAACCTGGTATCAGGTTGGACTTACGATTAGGTCGGCTTGACCGGGTCCTTATCGGAAGCTGCATCCTCGGGTCGTGCGTCGTACTTCGCTTCTGGAATCAAAGCGGATACGGGAGCGACGAGGAACTCGACAGCGAACTCTTTTGGATCTTCCTTGAGAATCGAATCACCCTTGGCTGTGGTAACCTTGGCGGATTCAACGATTCGGTTGATAACGGTTCGTTCGAGGATTTGATTTCGGATCGCGTCCATCTGCCCGTTTCGTTCGAGTTTATTGCGAACTTGGCGAGGGGAAGCGTCGGAGCGTTCGGCGATGAGGTTGATTTCTTCATCGTATTCAGCTTCGGTCGGATCGATCTTGAGATCCTCAGCGATTTTCTCGAGGACGAAGTGTTCTCGAAGTGCTTCGCGGGTCATTTGTTCGATGTTGCGACGCATCGAGTTGATGACGATACGGATTTGATCATCGGAGAACTGATTTCGCTTCATTTCAAGAACGCGGCGATGCAGTTCTCGGTCGGCTTGACGACGGACGGTGGCTGGAGGAAGGTCCCAATCGGCGCCGGTGGTGAGTTGCTTGGTGATTTGTTCGCGAAGCAACTGAGCTTGGTGATACTCGCATTGTCGCTCGAGTTCTTTGCGAACGAATTCACGGAGTTCATCGGTGCTATCAAAACCGATTTGAGCAAGCTGAGCTGGTGTGAGGTTTTCAACGTTAACGCGGCGAATTTCGAGCAACTCGATTTCCGCATCGACTTCAACGCCACGAAGGGATTCGTTTAGCGAGGTTTCAAGAACCTTCACCTTGGCGTTGACTTTGTCTCCTTCTTTCTTGCCAGCGATCAATTCACCGAAATTCTCGATGATGCAGTCGGCAAGGCTCAGTTGAGGCCGAACAGTGACAGCGGCTTCTTCAAGGAAGGAGAGTGGCTTCGAATCGACGGTGAAAGCGATATTGACGGCCGCTTGGTCGCCGAGTTTCGCTTCGCCATCGACTGGTTCACCTGGGATGATTCGATCCAAGGTGCGGACGAGTTGTCGTTCGACTTCTTCGTCGCTGAGTTGGAATTCGGTTTTGACCAAATCCAGCCCATCCCATTTCGGGCTATCGAATTCTGGACGAACTTCGATTTTGAATTCAAAGGTGAAGTCGCCGGCTTCCGGAAGCTTTACAGCTCCGTAGTCCATATCTGGTTCAGCGATTGCGGAAAACTCGCCACCATCGGTGATCTGTTGAAGGCTGTCCATAACCAAGTTGCTTTTGACTTGGTCTGCAACCGTCTTCTTGAATCGCGATTCGAGAAGTTTTCGAGGGATTTTGCCAGCCCGGAAGCCAGGCAAGTCAGCTCGTGGAGCGATCTCATCGTAGGCTTTGCGGAAGTAACGCTCCAATTCAGCGCGTGGGACGGTGACCACGACGTGGCGTTGGCAAGCGGATGGCTTTTCGATCTTCACTTGAAGATCCAATTGGGTAGTTGCCGCGGTATCGACTGCAGACATGCGAGTTGGCAATCCGAAAAAGGACTCGAAACGTCGTTAATAGACGGGAATTCTAAAAAAATAAGGGCTCTATCGAGCAGCAAGAGCGGGTGATGGGATTCGAACCCACGACAACAACGTTGGCAACGTTGTGCTCTACCAACTGAGCTACACCCGCGTCGGATCATCGCGCTGGCGGAATTCGCCAACTCGACCTCTTCTATCATACCTGCTCGAACGAGACCCCAAAACCCCTAGAAATCCGAACCTTTCGCACGATTCTTTGCTGAATCGGCAAGTGTCCGCTAGGAGGCTGACCGGTGCGAATTGCTCGCGTCGCGATCGATTTACGAGAAGCGTACCCGAACGATGGGAATCGATCAAGTCGAGTTTTCCGCCGTCGAATCCCCAGAACCAAAGATTCCTGCACCGGAAAAATCCCGTACTGTCTCTGGAACTGTGAGCTTCTCGTTAAGGGGATGTAGTATAGGTCGGCTTCGTTTCGATGCAAGTGCTTTGCTACCAGCCACTCAATCTCGCTCCTGTCTAAATGTCGCTTTGTCTACCCTGATCCAATCTAGATCTACGTCGGAGGATTGGCTGCGTTTATCGTGAGCAGTCTTATTTGCACAATGCAATCTAAACACCGAGCCACCTGGACGCCGAGCAACCTAGACGCCGAGCAACCTAGACGCCGAAGTAGAAAATTTGGTAAACGCAAGCGATCCGTTGGGGATAGAGAATGCTCAATGACACACTTGAAGGAGAATTCAGCGATGGGAAAAGCGGTAGGCACAAGCGTTTTTCAATGGATGTTGGTCGCAAGTTGTGTTTTTGCATTGAGCGGCTGCAGTATGTGTCGCGCTCAAGATGCGGGCGATCGGGAGGTGCAAGTCGCCTCGGGCGATTCGCTTCGGTCTGAGAATTGGCAAGTCGATTATTTGGACGGCGAGCCCCAAGATGACTGGTTGGCTTGGATAGCCAACAATAAAAAGGGCAGCAAAAGCGGTTCGAGCAGTTGGTGGCCGAGTTGGGGCAGTTCCAAAAAGAAAGCGAGTTCCTCGCCGACGATTCGAAGTTACAGCACCAACAATAAGACGACTTATCAAAAAATGACCCAGTCGGCGAAGAACACTTGGAAAAAGACCACGGATTTCCTTGATCCCTACCCGGACCCAAAGCCCAAGTCGGTGGTTGCCCCGACGAAGAAAAAATCGAGTTGGTTCGGCAGCTCGGAGGAGTCTGGGAGTTGGTGGGGCAAGGAAGAGAAGAAAAAGCAGTCGGTGCCCGATTTCCTTGGTCAGGAAATGCCCAGGTAGCTTTTAGCCCAAGTTCGAATGCGTTGAAGCGAGTCCTTTTCGGTGGAGTTAAAAAAGCTAGGATGGCTTGCCGAGATTTCAAAACGTGCGTATGTTATTCGACTCACAAGGCGAAGTAGCTCAGTCGGTTAGAGCAACGGCTTCATAAGCCGTGTGTCGCCGGTTCGAGTCCGGCCTTCGCTATTTGCGGTTTGTGATCTGAGTGGATGTTTCGGGGGCGGGGCCTTTTGGAAACTTGGAAACACAGAGGCACAGAGACACAGAGAAGATTAGATTTCAGCGACGTTTGTTCTGAGTTTTGGATCCTGTACTACCCGCTTCTGTTTGATCGCTAAGAACCGCACTCCTTTGATT
>CAIJIZ010000302.1 GCA_903820735.1 uncultured Pirellula sp. | reverse complement strand
TGCGTCGAACGACCAGTTCGCAACTGCGCACTTAAAGGCTCTTCAAACCAACCCGGAGCTGCTATCGCACTACCCAATGCGATTCGTACCAACATCCGCCGCGATACCAAGCTTGCCAATATCACACCTCGCACGCTTCGAACCACATCGCGCGACATTCGTTCCCTATCAAGCCGGTATCTCATCACATTTTCCTTATGCTTGCAAAACTTGGGCTACGCGCTCTCCCTCAAGAGTCCACGAAATCCACCTTTGCTGGTTGCATCGGAAATTCCTGCTGCACAAATCAAAGAAACTTGGCAAATTTTAACGATTGCCTAGTTCGTACGACCTTCCCCCACCCACTCGTTCGCCCTCTTGATGGGACTCCTCCACAGAATTTGCAGGCCCAATTTGGCTCGCAAGGGTATTGCAATAGGACTCACGGGCTTCGAGGACGACTGCGATTACGAGGTCGAGTACCGCGATGCTGTGTACGAGAAATCAATACCATGTTCCACAAAATTACCGGACGAACCAAGTTCAACGCTCATCGCCCAGGCTGTAAAGCCTCTTTCAATTGCTGAAAAGCCGTCGAAACCTCGCGACCAACCTTGCGAGTCATCTCCAAATCCCGATCCTCCGCCGCATGCTCTAACATCTCCAAACTGTCTTGATACTCGACTAACTTCCGCTCCTCATCTCGATCCAACGGCTTCCCACGCAACGTCGCACTGACCTTTAGCTTGTGCGCCCAATCCTCTTGAATCGGGATCCAATACTCAAGCTTCTCCCACTCCCCTCGCTGATGAGCTCCAAACATCTCAGCCTCGTTTGCATGCATCTCTTTGCGGATCTGACTCACAGGCGGATAATACAAATAACAACCCAAAACACTCGCACACACCAATCCTATCAACGCTGCAGCGGCAATCACAGAATTCGGTAAGACAATATCTTTTCCTACACTCCTTTGCTCCCCGCCACGAATCAACCAGTCCATCAACTTGCCTCGAGAATCTATTCCATACAACAGACCACCGAGCACCAAGCATGCAACAAGTATCCCTACCGAGATGACTTCTGCCGCTGTAGCAGAATCCCTAACAAGTCGCTTGGTACTACCCCATAAATCCTCTTGGCCTGCTGAAAACGGATTGCAATAGGTGTCGAATGCATGCGTGTGATCGGCGACCTCCACTCCCTTAGGACGCAGCGGTCGATCCAACCCGTAACTCATCCCCACCACCATCACCACCAAACAACCCATCCACACCAGCGACCTGTCCCATCGATAATGCCGAATGATCCAAACCAACATCCCCAAGTTCACTCCGGTCCCTAACGTTAACAACGCAAATGCCGCCGCAACCGAATTGCCATGCTGGAACATCGATGCTACTTGAACAATCGCTGTCATGGGGGTGATATATGCCAACGTAGCCACCGCGCTCATCGACAACGGTGCCAGCCAATCATCCCTCCCCGCCGCATGCTGCAACACCCCCGCCGGTAACAACATGCTCAATATCCCGACCCCCACTAACGCTAAAAGCATGTAAAGGGTCGAGCTACTGAACGCTTGCTGCACCATAGATAACCCAACCGCAGAAATCCGTCGCAAACCATATGGTGTCTTCGCGATCACTTCAACCTCCTGCCGACTGCCGGGAAACATCCGATCCCACAGCAATCCCAACGCAGTGATCAACACCAATGAACACAAACAGAAAGCAAAAATCGCCCTCGGGTCCGATAGCGTTAACCCATACAACACCGAAATCGGATTGAATAATGGAGCGGTCAAACCAAATGCCAAAATCGTCCCACCCGAGATACCACTACGCCTCATCTGCTGCATCACCGGAATGACTCCCAACGAACAGACAGGTAACAACATCCCCAGCGCCCAAGCTTGCGGTAATTGCCTCCAAGTATCCCCGCCAAACAACCGATACGTGCCGTCCCTCCCCAAAATCCGCTCAAAGACGGCTGCTATCAACCAACCTACCACAATCGTGGGACTCGCCGCCACCAACGCTTGAACCATCCGCGCAAAGGCACCCCACAGCAATACTTCGATTTCCATCGCTTCGCCCCCCTCCCAAACAACAATTCTACAGCTTCGGTACCGCCACTTGCGAAATCACCGACGCGACCCCCTGCTCTGCCGACGCGGATATCCCCGTCATCCGAACACTCAACACCGGTACCGCCACCCCCTGAATATCCTCGGGAATCACAAACCAACGATCTTGCAACAACGCATAACCCTGCGCTACGCGCTGCCACTGCAAAACCCCTCGAGGACTTAAACCCAAAGGGAAATGGGGACTGCGCCTTGTAGCCTGCGCAAGATCCAACAAATACTCCCGAACCGACGCGCTGACCACCACGCGACTGACCGATCGCTGCAGCCCCTCTAACTCTCCTGTTCGCAATACCGGTTCGGCTGCAACCTCCTCCGAGGAACTGCTGCTCCTTGCTAACAACTCCAATTCACTGGCTCGATCGGGATAACCGATTCGCAACTTCATAGCAAACCGATCCAACTGTGCCTCCGGTAACGGATAAGCCCCCACGCTCTCAATCGGATTCTGTGTCGCCAACACCAGAAATGTTTCACTCAATGCTCGCGGTTCCCCATCGATCGTCACCTGACGCTCCGCCATCGCTTCAAACAACGCACTCTGGGTCCTCGGTGTAGCTCTGTTGATTTCGTCCGCCAATAAAATGTCGGAAAAGATCGGGCCAGCGCGAAACTCGAAATCCCGCGTCTTCTGATTCAATATGTTAAAGCCCGTCACGTCGCTCGGTAGCAAATCCGGTGTGCACTGCACCCGCTTGAACGTACCCCCAACACTCCTGGCTAACCCCTTGGCTAATGTCGTCTTGCCCAACCCCGGCAAGTCATCAAACAACACGTGACCCCTCGCAAGTAAACTCGCCAGTAAATACTCCACCACCTGCGGCTTGCCTAACAACACCCGGTTCAACTCGCGACGTATCCCTCCAATTAATCTTTGAATCGCACTCTCGTCGAGTTGCACGTCTCGATTCTCTTGATGGACTGTTTTCATTTCGCTCTGGCTTTCTATTTCACTCTAGTTCTCTACTTAACTCTTATTCTCTACTTGGCGTCGAGTTCATCCGAAGATTCAACTTGCAATGCAACCTTCACTATGGCATCAAGGCTCGACGAAGACTCACAAGTATCTCCGACCGGAATACCTTTCGAACCAATACACCACCCTCTGGCCCAACCCGACGCTCTCCCTCCGGACCATACGCACAGCGCTGCACCAATCGAATAAACGCTTCTACCGTCCCATCTCCCACTCCATGCACCTGCTCTCGCAACCATTGACTCATCGTCTTGCTCTCATCAATCCTCTCCCCCATCAACCACATCCGCCATCGCAAATACCACAAACAACATCGCAACCGCCCCTCCTCCCAAACCAACCCCCGAGGTACTAACAGCAACAACGAACACAACACACTCAATACCATCGTCGCTATCCTTCGTCGTACCCAAAGGGCACCCGCCACCCCCAACACTCCCAACGCTACACCAAACGGATGCAATCGAATGAAATCGCGACAAGCCCACAGCATCTCAATCGCATATTGCTGCCAAGTCCGATGTTCGCGAGGAATCGGATAAGCACCCGTCGGCTCAATGGGTATCCACATTCCATGCACGTAGACCTCCCCCCATGTATGCAAATCCTCGGGCAACACCTCCGTCTGACCCGACTTGCGATCGTAGCGCTTCGGAGAAACAAAAAAACCCGTAGCAAGCCGAGCAGGAATTCCCAACTGCCGCACCAAAACCACCGCCGCACTCGCAAGCAAATAGTCTGTTCCTCGCCGCTGCGTTAACACATAATCAACCGCATCTGCACTGCTCTCCTCGACCACCGCCTGTGGATCATATTCCATCTCCCTAAGCCGCCGAACAATCTCTTCAACCTTCTGCCAATCCGTTGCATCCGAAGCGACCCTGCCTTGCCTATCACCCCCCTGTACATCACCCCCCTGTACCTCACGGAGAAACCTAGCTACCACCTGCGAATCCCCTTGACCACGGCCCGGCAACTGGAGATAACGCCCTAACCAATCGCTCGGTGCAACCGCTGCAGTCCTTCCTTGCGATTGGTTCTCTCGCAACTCGCTGCTGTTCAACTCGCTGCTGTTCAACTCGCTACTTTTCAACTCTCTGCTATGCGCTTGCTTGCCGTGCGCTATCGAACTGTAGCCAGATCCCTTCACCCGCAATGCATGCAACTGAGGAACTTGAACTAATTGATGCACCACCGTCATCGAAGGCACATAATCCCGATTGGGCATCATCAGTTGACCATCACCCATCCAACTAAAAAAATCCACTTGATCGATCTTGTCGATATGCACATGGGTCACCAACGACGGGGTCAGCAACCGTGGCGACTTGAGATTGATAAGCTTTATCGCTAGCCGCTCACGCACGGCAAAAACCAACTCCCTGGCGGGATACTGCACCTGCATCCACGGCTTATCTCGCAACATCACCATCGCCGGATGCTTGCTTGAACCCTGCCCACGATCTTCAAACGAATGACTCCAAACGTTCTCTTCAAATCGATCAAACGACTCGATACGCAACCACTGCGGCACTTCCCCAATCACATAAGCCACCGCTCGTGAATCATTCCCCTTGGGCTTGAACGACGACAAGCCCCCCTTGGGACGCCGCACCGCTGAAAACTCTTTGCTGCTCTTCTTGCTCTCCGTCCCCTCTTTCTCCATCTCCTGAACGGTATCTTCAAGCGAAATAGCCCGGGCATATTTCTTGTTCTTCAGTGATGCTTCGCCATATATGTCCGTCGCCAAGTCATACATAGATGGAGCTTCAGACTCGAGAAATAACGAGCTATCCACAGGACCAAAGGTATAAGCCTCGTCCTGCGCAGCGATCAACATATCCCCATCCCCAACCCCTTGCCTCCCCCAACTCTCGGCTTGCTTATTCCCCCCCGACGTCGGCATGAACCCCTCAAGCCGATTTGCAGCATCGCGATTCCACCAACCCAAAAATGACGTTGCAACAATCGCTAATGCAAATAGACCTATCACCGATACGCGAACAGGTATAACCGAAACACTCTGCGAGACTAAAAACCCTTCCTCAATCCGCTCCCAATACCTCGCCATCAGCCACCAACTTGCCAACAACGTGAACGGTATGACCAACTGAAGCATCCCCGTTCGATCCGAACTCGACAATCCAAATATCATCAAGAAACAACTGATCAAAAACGACATCCACTCCCCTCGCCCCGTCCTCGCTAACGAAGCTTGCAACAAACCTCCATACTGCAACATCGCTAACGCCACCAACTCATTGGCCTCGCCACTACTGCCGAAATACTCGATCAAGATCCATCGCGATACCCAAGGCACCGACACCATCAGCACCCCCAAACCCACCACCCAATACGCCCCAAACGACCCAGGACCAACCAAGCGCTGAATCACTCCAAAGGCCAACCCAATACTCAGTAAACTCATCAACCCTACTTCTATCATCAACCATACAGGATCCGACGTGCCGGAAAACCGCAACAAACTGATCCCCATACTGGCCATCAAAGCCAATAGCAACGTCCCAAGTGGCTTGCGCTCAACACTTGATTCAGTACTTAACTTCTGCCCGACAGCCAAGCCACTCATGTAACCCCCTCCAACTCCCCGGCTGCCATCGCGCTTCGCATCGAACCT
>CAIJIZ010000301.1 GCA_903820735.1 uncultured Pirellula sp. | reverse complement strand
GCCGCGAATCCATCAAGCCAAGACTATCGACTTAAACGCATGGTCATGTATGTATCTGGCGGTGACTTCTTCCAAGCGGAGGCTGAATGTAGGGAACTCCTGCGAATCAATCCTTTGCAGCCGACAGCAAGGCTGGTGCTCGGTATGTGCCTATACGGCGCAGGAGAGAAAAAGGCTGGACGCAAAGAAATCGATATCGCTCTGAATCTTGCCACTTCCCCACAGCAACGCGATGCCATCCAAGGCTGGTTCGACCGTTTCGTTGCATGGCAAGCCAAATCCCAGCAAGCTCCTTAATATTCGTTTAACTCGCTCTCAACGCCCCAGTTCTCATATGACATTAATCGCCCCCGTAGTACCAAAGTCCCAAACAGAGAGACATCTTGAGCAAGCCCTTACCTCCATTCGCAAATATGAATGCTGGCGATTAAACAGATATCTCGCAATCGACGATGCAAAACGAGGTAATATCCAACACTTTGGCGGTTCAACTGCCCTCGGTTTTAATGATGTCGGATACTTCAATCGTGTTTATGACTTCGGCACTGAAAACCTAGAACAACTCAAACTCATCACCGGTTTCTACGATTCAATTTGGCCGGCAAGGAACTATTTCCCAATCGAATTGATCGCCCGCTCCGACTTCGACTTCCAAGCATCCCAAGACATACTCCAACGCTTTGATTTTCTCCCAGGAGAGAGACTGGTTCGGCTCGGACTGGATCTAACATCAAGGATACAACAGCACCAACACCCTACTTTCCACAATCGCAAAGCATCGTCCCCAAGTGAATCACGCCCAAGAATCGAATACCGCCATCCAACACCAAGTGAATATCCTGCGGTTCTTGATCTGTATCTGAATGGTTTTGGTGCTCCCCTCGCAAATCATCCCAGCGCCAAAAGAAACATGATGCAGCTTTTCAATCGTTCGGAATTCGTAACTTGGTGCGCATTCTCAGACAAATCGCCTTTCGCGATTGGAATGATTTACCTTGACGGCCCCTTTGCCGTTCTGGCCGCTGGGGTAACCCATCCGCACTTTCGAAATCTTGGAATCCACGAGGACCTTATCCAGCTTCGAATCGCTCACGCCAAATCAATCGATTGCCAAGTGATCTATACCTGGACACAGTTCGGTGGTCAAAGCCATCGCAATTTACTTGCCGAGGGCTTCGAAGAACTCCGCGTCGAGCGAGTTTGGCGAAGGGAAGCGGAGCCCTCAATGCATATCCCAAAGCACCCCAAATCGACATCGTAACTAATCGACTCACTGAATCAACGCGCAGCTTGCAACTGGTAAAACAATCGTGGATCGCGATGAATTGCAAATGGGTGACTTCCGAACATCCGCAGGACTACCTCAGTGGCCCGAGTGGCTTGATCCAGAATTTCGCCCTGTCTCAAACACCACTAGGAATAGGCTCTTAGAATCGGGACGAATCGACAAGGAATTCGACGCCATCGTCGATCTCCATCCCGAACGCCTTGCCGTTGTCGGGTCGTGCAAGTTGACCTATCGCGAACTACGAAGCCACTCTCTTTGTGCAGCGACATTCATTCGCTCACGATTGCAGTCCCATGGACTTGATCAGCCAAGTGGTCGAAATGGCCCCATTGTTGGAATCGTCGCTAATAACGACTGGCAAAATATTGCCGCTGTTCTTGCCTTATTGCGACTCGGGGCCACTTGCTGTTTGATAAGCCCAAGGGAAAACGCCGCGTCTGTCCGTAGTCGTATGCAGCCAGCTGGAAATTTCCTTCTGCTGGCCGACCGAAATCTAACAACATGGATCGAGGATTATCGGTCGGCAGACGCATCTCTCTCGCCCCATATCTGCTACTTCGATGATCTCTTCGATCCCAAATACATCGAACACAGCATAAGCCACTCTGACTTACAAACCTCTCTCGAAGCTCATCGCGATTTAAGCTCCTCAACCCCTGCTTTTCTATTCTTCACCTCCGGCTCCACTGGGGAGCCGAAGGGTGTCATGATGAGTCACTCTTTCGTGCTCTTAGATATTGTTAGGCAGATAAACGATTTAGCCGTCCGACCGTCGGATCGAATCGATCTGTTGTTCTCCCCGAATTTCAGCGCTTTCCTTGCACCCACTTTCCTGTCCCTCCTCAGTGGTGCAAGCTGCTGGATCCGATCGTGGGACTCCTTCCCTCCGAATGACCTAGCCGTATGGCTCGCTCAATCGCAAATCACCATTTCGACGATGTCACCTTCCCTCATGCGTGGAGTGCTGAATCAATTCCCCCCCGGCAGCAATTGGCCATCACTGAGAATTCTTAGCGTAGGTGGAGAACCGCTGACTGAACAGGACATAGCATTGTTTCAAGGTCGGACGTGCTCGACTGCTATCTTGCAAAATGCCATGGCAGCGACCGAGACGAGAACCTTCGCCCAATTCTTCATTCCACACGGAAAACCTATCCGCGATCCGATCCCCATCGGATACCCCGTCTATGAGCGCAACGTCCAAATTCTCGATGAACGTGGAAACCAACTGGGTCCCAATGAGGTAGGACAAATACAAATTACCTCCCCTCATTTAGCCGATGGCTACTGGCCACTGTGCAAGGAGCAGGAGACCCACTTCTCGAATACCAATTCCGGCATGACGTACCTGTCGTCGGACCTTGGATATTTCGACCAACATGGTCGGCTCTACTGTGCAGGTCGCAAAGATTCCATGGTGAAAATTCGCGGCCAGAAGGTTCTCTTGAACCAAGTAGAGTCAGAGGTGAACAAACTACCGGGCATTACCAACGCCGTCGTATTCTGCTTGAACAGTACCTCGAACTCATCAATTATCGCTGCGATCGTCGAATCAAAACAGTCGCTTGATCCTGAGCGAATTCGCTTCGAGCTCGCGCGACAGTTGCCAGATGTGGCGATCCCTTCCACCATAGCTTTCTCACCCGAGTTTCCGCGAACGGCAACGGGAAAAATCCACCGAAGCGAAATACAACGTGACTTCGAACTTCAATTCGAACAATCGAAATCCGCCGTCCGAACAACTTCTGGCAATGATCCCGTTTTGCAAATGCTTTC
>CAIJIZ010000300.1 GCA_903820735.1 uncultured Pirellula sp. | reverse complement strand
GCTACCGGAGACGCTGCTGGAGATGCTGCCGGTGATGCTACCGATGGTTGCCAATTGTCTGGAATTTGGCCCGTTACAACCGGTTTGCTCAAGTGATTCGAATCCGCAACGGACTGCAACATTGCGCTCAAAACGTGGGGAGGTTTTCTGGCAATTGTAAAGCGCTCTGCGGGCTCCGAGGATTTCTTGGTGAAGATATCTCCGTGCCAAATCTTGATCGATTCACCCGGAAGTCCGATACAACGTTTGATGTAGTTCGTTTTTGCATCTTCGATGAACTTGAAAACGATCACTTGCCAACGTTGGGGTTCTCCGAGCGCGTAAGCGAGTTTGCTGACAAGAATTCGATCACCGGGGAAGGTGCGGTGATTAGCGACATTGGTCTTGTCGAGTTTATCGATTGATCGGCACAGTGGGCAGATTGTTTCGGTGACCACAGATCCGTTTGGAACACCGGTGACGTTGTTGAATTCGGAGCTTGCACCGCTTTGGTAGCTGAAACCACATTCGGGGCATTGCAGATCTTTATGCGCACCCATGAGGGTCGGCGCCATTGAGCCGGTGGGGATGATAAAAGCGTCGGCGACAAAGGCTTTGAAAAGCAGAGCAAGGATAAAAGCTACAGCGAGGCTTTCGATAGTTTCGCGGATGACTTGAGGTTGTACGTTCGACTCGCTATCGCTCACCGGAAGTGGTGCGGGCGGGTTTGAGGAGGTTTGCGAGGAAGTGGAATCTGCCATAGCGAGCTTTATCCAGGGTTAGACAAACGCAGGATGTCTGCGGAAGTTTTTTGAATCAGAAGAACTGCAAATTATAGGTGCATTGGGGGATGCTTGCAGCGCCAACCCTTGGGAAAACCATGGGTGTACCAAGAAAAAAGCCGCCGAATTGCTTCGGCGGCTTTTAGATTTGTTAGCAATGCAATCGGCAGTGCGATCAGCCGTGGGGCTGAACTACTTGGCCTTAGCAAACTTGGCCTTTTCGTAAGCGCCTTCACCGAAAAGCTTATCGAGCTTCTCGTCGTCGGTCATCTTCTCGGCTTTGCCTTTGCAGTTGTTGCAGCAGAAGGAAACCTTGGCTCCCTTGAACTCAACGGATGCATCCTTGTTGAGTTCTCCGCCGGAGAATGGGCAAGCCTTTTGGGTGACTTGCGAAGTAGCGATCAACTGATGGTTGGCCTTGGAAGCCATAGCCTTCTTGTCTGCATCGAACTTGCCTTTGCAGTTATCGCAGCAGAAATAAACGCTGCATTCTTTCCAGTCGCTTGCCTTAGCTTCTTTAGCGGCAGCACCGGAGACCATGCACTTGACTTTGGAGAAGTCAATCTTTTCAGCGTAAGCGGTTACAGCCGAAAAGGAAACCAATGCAGCGAACAAGCCAGCGATCAAGTTCTTCATAGATAAACTCCCTACAGGGTGGGTGAAACACACGAAACGGTTAACAGTAGAACGCACTATATAAAAGCACAGTATAGCCGAGGGAGCCGCTCACCGTTGTCCGGTTGAGCAGTTCGAGGCACATTTATGTTAGGGAGGTAGGGGAGTGGGTGTCAATCGCGCAGGGGGAAAAACGGGGAAATCCTTCAAGCCATTCGGGCCATGAGGAGTTCGTGCTGGCAGAGCAGTTCTTTGGGCATCGAGTGGTAGAGTTTCAAGAAAAACTCATTTTGGCTGGTGATTTCCTGCAAAAAGTCCTCTCGGCGGAATTCCATGGCGGCATCGAACTGCTCTTCGGTGAATCCTTCGAGGCCCTCGACACAGAAATCCTCCCAGTCGGGGGTCCAGCCGATTGGGGTTTCGTGGCCGGGAATTCGGCCTTGGCACCTTTTGACGATCCATTCGAGGACGCGGAGGTTTTCGCGAAATCCTGGCCACAGGAATTTACCTGCGGCGTCTTTACGGAACCAATTTACGTGGAAAATTCGCGGAAGTCGTTTGATGTGTTTCCGCATATCGAGCCAATGCCCGAAGTAATCGCCCATGTTGTAGCCACAGAAAGGAAGCATCGCCATTGGGTCGCGGCGCACGGTCCCGACTCGGCCGGTGGCGGCGGCGGTGGTTTCGGAGCCTTGGGTGGCTCCAAGGAAAACGCCATGCGTCCAGTCAAAGGCTTGGAAAACCAAAGGCATCGTATTTGGCCGTCGGCCACCGAAGATAATTGCATCGATGGGGACTCCATCGGGGTCTTGCCAATGAGGATCGATATTTGGGCATTGGTTTGCCGGGGCGGTGAATCGAGAGTTCGGATGGGCGGCGAGTCGTCCGCAATCGGGGGTCCAATCTTGTCCTGTCCAGTCGATCAGATGTTTCGGCGGTGCGCTGAGGCCTTCCCACCAGACACCACCTTCGTCGCTCAAGGCGACGTTTGTAAAGATCGTGTTTTTCGAGAGAGCGTGCATGGCACCGGGGTTGGATTGCCACGAGGTACCAGGCGCGACACCGAAGAATCCTGTTTCTGGGTTGATCGCATGAAGTTTTCCTGATTTGCCGGGCCAGAGCCAAGCGATATCGTCGCCGACGAGAGTGGTCTTCCATCCAGCTTGAACGTACCCATCGGGTGGAATGATCATCGCCAGGTTGGTCTTACCACAGGCGCTCGGGAACGCAGCGGTCAGATATGTTTTGTTCCCTTCGGGGTTTTCCAGTCCCATGATCAGCATGTGTTCAGCCATCCAGCCGTGGTCGCGAGCGATCGAGCTGGCGATACGAAGGGCGACACATTTCTTTCCTAGCAAGGCGTTGCCGCCGTATCCGCTACCGAAGGACCAGACTTCGCGCGACTCGGGGAAGTGGACGATGTATTTCTCATCGTTGCAAGGCCAAGGCAGATCGGCTTGATTGGGTTCCAATGGGCTGCCGACCGAGTGCAAGCACGGAATGAATGCACCGTGCGCTCCGAGCTTGTGAAAGACCTTTTGCCCCATGTGGCACATGATCTTCATGTTGATCACCACATACGGAGAGTCCGTCAGTTCTACACCGACGAGGGCGAGCGGGCTATCGACTGGCCCCATGCAAAAGGGGACGACGTACATCGTTCGCCCTCGCATGGATCCTTGGAATTTCTCCTTCAACAAAGCCCGCATCGCATCGGGCTGTTTCCAATTATTCGTAGGGCCGGCATCTTTCTCTCGAAGGGAGCAGATAAAAGTCCGATCTTCGACCCGAGCGGTATCTGAAGGATTGCTTCGGGCGAGAAATGAGTTGGGGTGCAACGACTCATTGAGTCGCGTCAATGTTCCGCTTTGAACGAGTTGTTCGGTCAAGCGATCCCATTCTTGTTCGCTTCCGTCGCAAAGGACGATTTCATCGGGTTGGCATATCGCGGCCATTTTCCGAATCCACTTATCGAGAGCTGCGTTCGGGCAATCGAAAGGAAGTACCAAACTGGATTCATTGGTTGCGTTCATTGTTTTGTGTTGTCCGATTGCTTGGTGGTTCCATTGCCTGCTGCGTTACTCACTTGCATCGCTCTTCGCGTTGAGCGCTCGACAGGCTTGATGCACTTGAGGCTAACGTGTTGAACGGTTCAAGAGAACTGGATTGAAGGCACAACTGCAAGGAATTTTGTGCGACATTACGAAGCAACCGACGGGGGAGATCGGGCTGTTTCGACTCGCGATTTAGGATGCGGTCGGGGGCGTTGGAGGCGTTAAGGGATCGATTTGGCCATTGTCGCTGGGTTTGGGGTTGGTTGTGATTCCGTCGCTAGGTGGGATTCCATTGTTGAGCGGGATTCCGTTGTTGAGCGGGATTCCGTTGTTGAACGGGGTGAGTGTTGGTTGCGAACCGTTCATTTGGGAACGGCGTTTCGAAGCAGAGCGAGTTTGCGGTTTTGGCGAGGCGGAGTTTTCGAAGGTGTTTTTCTTGCGAAGGATGTGGTGGTAGTGTTGAGCGAACCGGTGTGCTTCGTCGCGAACGTACTGAAGCAAACGTAGTGCGAAGGAATCGCGTCCGAGTCGCAGTGGTTCTTTTTCACCTGGGCGATAGATTTCCTCTTCGCGTTTTGCAAGGGACACTAAGACAGGAGGGGTAAGGTCACAGTCGCGAAAAGCGGCGAGAGCTGCGTTGAGTTGACCGCGACCACCGTCGATCATCAACAGATCGGGAAACGTTTCATCTTCGACTGCCATCTTTTGGAATCGTCGCGCGACGACTTCGTGGATAGAGCGAAAGTCATCGATTCCATCGACCCCTTCGATTCGATACCGACGGTATCCGGGTTTGAAAGGAAGTCCGTCGAGGAATTGAACAAGTGATGCGACGGTGTCTTGGCCACCGAGATGCGCGATATCGATCCCTTCGATCACTCTTGGTTCTCGGTCGAGCGAAAGGACTTTGCGAAGGGCACGCATCCCACGTTTGGGATCGATATGAAAGACTTCAGGCTGTGCGTGGGTGTCTATTTCGCCACGGCGTTTGAGGTTATCAAGAAGTTGGATTTCATCGCGAAGTCGCGCTGCGCGTTCGAAGTCTAGTAGCTTGGATGCTTCAAGCATTTCCTCGCGCATTTGAGCCAGTAGTCGTTGGCTGCCACCTTCGAGAAAAGTCTGCAAACGACGGATATCCCTTTTGTAGTCTTCTTTGCTGATTCGCAGATTGCATGGTGCGGTGCATTGACCGATGGAAGCGAGCAAGCATGGCCTGAACCATTGCCAACGAGGATCGGATTCTTCGATATCCAAGGAGCAAGTTCGAAAGCGAAAGACTCGCTGCATGACTTGGAGGGCTCCGCGAAGTTGGCCGGCGCTGGTAAACGGGCCGAAAAGCTTTACTCCTTTCGAGCGTGGGTTGCGGGTGATCTCAACGCGGGGAAAGTCCTCGTGTGTTGTGATCATTAGATAAGGAAAGGTCTTGTCGTCCTTGAGATCCTTGTTGTGTCGGGGCTGGATGTCTTTGATAAGCCGGTTCTCAGTCAGCAGTGCATCGACTTCGCTTTCGCACTCCATGTAGTCGATGTCAGCGATTTCGTGGATCCACTCCGCTGTGCGCAATTCTTCAGCTGCCGTGGCTTGGAAATAACTCCCAGCCCGGGATCGCAAATTTTTGGCTTTCCCGATGTAGATCACCACCCCGGATGCATCTTTCATCAGGTAGATACCTGGCGACTGCGGAAATTCACGAACTTTTTCGGCTGAGCGACGAAATCCGAGGTTTCCATCGAGCAAAGCAGCGATACGTCGGGAGAAGCCCTTCTTATCTGACTTTTGGGCGGGCTTTTTGGCAGGCTTGCTATCAGGCTTGTTATTCGGCTCGTTTTCTGGCTGGTCGCCAGCGGCTTGAGCGTCCGATGGTGGCTTGGACTGGCTCCCGTCGATTTCTTCGGTCACTACCCCCTCCTTTTGGTGGTTTTTCAATAGGTTCCATCGTTGGCTGTCGTTTTGCCCCTTGTCGAACTTCCCTCGTCTCCGGTATGGTGAAGCGACACGTTTGCCTCCTTCACCTTCCGCTAGATTTATGAGCCAACCTGGTTCACGATTTGAACAGACACATCGGCTGTATCGAAGCATCCGACCGAGCATTCTACCTTCGTTGTTGCAATGTGACTTTGCCAATTTGCAGCGAGAGGTAGAGCGGCTTGAGGAAGCTGGGGTAGAGGCATTGCATTTGGACGTGATGGATGGGTGTTTTGTCCCGAATCTCTCGTATGGTATGCCGGTTGTCGAGTCTTTGAGGCGAATTACGTCGTTGAGGCTTGATGTTCACTTGATGATCACCGATCCGGGGAAGTACGCGAAGGCTTTTGTGGAAGCTGGAGCTGATTCGGTGACTTTTCACATCGAGGCCGTACCTGAGCCGGTGGAGTTGTTAGGTCGATTCCGGACGCTTGGGGTATTGGCAGGACTGGCGATTAATCCAAGCACACCGTTCGAGCGGCTTTTGCCGTTCGTGCCAGAGTGCGATTTGGTGTTGGTGATGAGTGTTGCTGCTGGGTTTGGTGGTCAGAAGTTCGACCCGGTGGCGTTAGAGCGATTGCGATATTTGCGTCAGACCTTTGGGACAGACTTGTTGTTGGAGGTCGATGGCGGGATCAATTTGGGCTCGATTACGCAAGTTACACAATCTGGAGCCGACTTACTTGTTGTAGGTTCGGCGATCTTCCGCGAGGCAGATTATTGCCAAGCGATGACGCGGCTGCGTTGCAATTGCAAACCTTTCGTTCCGGTTGCACCCGACCGGGACCCTGCTGCGTAACCTTTCTGGAGTTTGAAGTGTATGAGTCAAGTTTTAGTGGTTCGTCCGGGTTCAACGGCCCTTGATGAACAGGAGAGGATAAAGGGTTGTTTAGACATCCCGTTATCTGAATCGGGCAGGCAGCAAGTGTTGCGAGCGATCGACGAGTATGCGGACGTTGAGTTGAAGATGATTTACTGTGCACCTTGCGAGTCGGCTCAAGCCACGGCGCGCATGATTGCCGAGAAGAGGCAGTGCAAGTGGAAGGTTTGCGACTTTTTTCGCAACATAGACCATGGGCTTTGGCAAGGGCGTTGCATCGAAGAGATTCGTCGCCAGCAGCCGAAGCTTTACAAGCAGATCCAAGACAATCCTAGTTCTTTTTCGCCTCCGGGTGGGGAGAGCTTAGCCGACGCGCAGCAGCGCGTTGCGAAGCAGGTTATGAAGTTGCAGCGCAAGCATGCGAATGAGACCATTGCCATCGTGATTCCAGAGCCATTGGCTACACTGGTTGCCACTCAGCTAAAATCGACCCAGATCCTCGACCTATGGAAATCGGAATGCGATAAAGGTTCGTGGGAGCTGATCCCAACATAATTTACTTCAGTGGCCTTTCGGTAGCAGAAGGCCATTGCCCTAGATTTTTCGAGGCCAGTTTCGACGATTCTAGTTTCATCGAACCGAACAAACTAAACTTTTCAACTAATAAACCCATGGCAATCGTCGAATCCAAGTCCACGAGTGACAATGCTTTAGCGCCCGCGACCAAGGCGCGAGGAATCCCTGAGGGTTTGTGGATACGTTGTCCGGGTTGTGGGGATTCGATCTACCGCAAGGAGCTCGAGAAGAACCTGAACGTATGCCCAAAGTGTCGTTATCACCATTACGTATCTGCTTGGGAACGGATCGGTCAGTTGCTCGATGACGGGACCTTTGAAGTTCAGGACGAGCATGTTTTGCCGACGGATCCGCTTTGTTTCGCCGATAAAAAATCGTATGCGGAGCGGTTGAAGTCCGAGCAAAAGCGGACTGGGTTAACCGATGCGGCCCTTTGTGGGACGGGGATGATTCGAGCGCGGCGTGTTGCGATTGCGGTTACGGATTCTGCGTTCATTATGGGGAGTATGGGATCTGTAGTTGGGGAGCGACTGACGCGGCTGATCGAGAGAGCTACTGAGCATCAATTACCTTTGATCATCGTCAGTGGGTCCGGTGGTGGAGCTAGGATGCACGAAGGGATTCTTTCGCTGATGCAGATGGCGAAGGTCTCTGCTGCATTGGCTCGTTATCATTCCAACGGAGGGCTGTTCATCAGCGTTCTGACGAATCCGACGATGGGTGGAGTTGCGGCGAGCTTTGCGAGTTTAGGGGATTTGGTGTTCGCTGAGCCCAAGGCATTGATCGGTTTTGCTGGACCTCGAACGATCAAAGCGACGATTAAAATTGAATTGCCAGAAGGATTTCAAACGAGCGAATTTTTATTGGCTCACGGTTACATTGACCGAATCGTCGAGCGATTCCGGCTAAAAACGGAAATAGCTGCGGCGATCGATTACTGCGGCAAACAATAAGCACTTCAGGCGAAACAAAACAAAAGAAAAATAGACGGGGAATATCCATGAGTCATGCATCCAACCATTCCTCGATAAAGTCGCTTGATCCAAAAAGTGGCGATCAGCCGCTGCCATTTGCGCCGTATCGTGAGCTGAGCAACGAAGTCCTTCGCGAGAGGATTGCAGCAGCGAAGAAAACGCTTGGTCCGAGCCTGCTGATTCTTGGACATCACTATCAGCAAGACGAAGTGATTGAGCATGCGGATTTGACTGGTGACTCGTATCAGTTGAGCAAGTTAGCGGCGGAGAGTCCGGATTGCCGTTACATCGTATTTTGCGGTGTGCACTTCATGGCAGAGACAGCCGATATTCTTGCGAATCGCCCAGAGAAACTTCAGTCTCGCGGTGGCCAGCGAGTCAAAGTCGTGTTGCCCGATATGGCGGCTGGCTGTTCGATGGCGGATATGGCGGCGATTCGTCAAGTCGAGTCGGCATGGGAACAGCTATCCGAAGTGATCGATACGTCCGAGTTGACGCCGGTGACTTACATCAACAGTGCAGCGAGTTTGAAGGCGTTCTGTGGCAAGCATGGCGGAATTGTTTGCACGAGCAGCAATGCCAAGGCTGTCTTGGAGTGGTCATTCGCACAGCGCAAGCGGGTGTTCTTTTTCCCCGATCAGCACCTTGGTCGCAACACTTCGTTGAAGATGGGTATAAGCAATTCGTTGATGCCGGTTTGGGATCCGCACGAAGAAGAGTT
>CAIJIZ010000299.1 GCA_903820735.1 uncultured Pirellula sp. | reverse complement strand
GTGTTTTATTATGAACTCGAATAACCCCAAGGATACCATTACTTGCCCAGGGAGCGGGTACTGCGATGCAAATGATAAATGCAAGAAGCGACCAGGGTTTGCGACCACCGGTGAGAATACGTTTCCGGTCGACGACTGGACCAAAAGGTTTTATGGCCTAACCGACGACAGGGATTTCAAGATTACCCAAAACACCTTAAAGTGCTTCGAGTTAATGAATTGCAAGGACGATTGTGCAATGGGTCCGAACGGCATGGAATGTAAAATGGGGACCACGTTGATCGGCCATCTGGACATTATAGAAAACGTTGAAGACGGGCCCTGTCCAGATGAGGAAGCGTAGTACCAAACGCCATATCCCACGCTCGGCGATTGACTATTGCCATAAGGCGCTAGAGTCCCTTCTGCTGAGCTTCGGCTTGAGAAGATAGGATAAAGACATGTGTTCTCCACTGCATACCTAGGTAGAGATTTGATGAGGATACAATCATTACGGGTTTCAAGAAGCATCGCTTTCGAACCACGTCTCTGGTGGATTTACCTCGTGAGTACGTGCCAATTTTTTTGCATCGCATCGTACGGTGTTTGCCAGCGACCGACTGTCGATGAAGACGACATCGGCGTAGCCTATATATCTCAATCCATTGGTATGGAATGCTATGTGGCGAGAGTTGTTGGCGAAGAGGACGACGACGTAGGGGAGCGAGCCGCGTTTTCCCAGTTCGAAGCCATTTACTGTTATTACAAGCCTCCAAACTCCAACGTACCACAAGAGCGATTTGAACGGACCAGTGTTTGGGACACCTGGGAAGGAAAAACTCGGGATGTGAACGAACGGGTGCTAAAGGTAACGAATCATGAATGGATTGAACGCAACGGCACGATTTTCGATGCGAAAACAAAGCATCCGGAGACGGACGTCAACGATACGTTCACACCAGTTGAGCGATTCGATCCGCTTTTTTTACCAATCAGCTCAACTCTTTCCATGCGCTTCGGTTGGGCAAAAAGGGATAATTTGAGTAGCTGGATGCCTGCGGGAAAGTTGTACGATAGAACAAGGGACGATAAAGGAAATGATGTCGGGGTTTGGTATCGCGGCAAACCCAAAGTGATTGGCCTGCAAGAGATCCACTTCGATCCCAATCACGGAATGCCGGTGAAGTCCACCGAAAGGATCAAACGACGAGGACTTGTAGAGTTGGATGAGAAAAGGCCCCGCAGCTCTACAGAACTTTATTCGACAACAACCACCGAGTGGAAGCAGTTCAAGGGCGGGGAATTGTGGTTACCAGTGTCCATTGAAAGCGAACAAGTGACGCGTGGGCGGTGTTCGTTCTCGGTTAAGATCGAGTGGTGGATCGATGATGAAGTCCCATTAAACATTTTTGAATTCGACGATTTCAAGCTTGCGACGATTCGAATGTCGAGATTGAACAAGTTGATTGAGGCTCGAAAACAAGGTAATATTAAAACAACTGAATAGGTAGGGCGTTTGAACCAGCGCTAATGCATCAAAATGTTAATCGATCAGCATTGCTCCGCGTCACAACATTGTGCACTTTTGTGTCCGAAAACTCGGCACTAGCAGTCGAGCTTATCTTGCCAGCTCTCTCACAGGGAGGGCAGTGGTCTCACACGTTCTAGGGATGACTGATTTGTGCCGACTTCGATGCTCGATTTCTGCTCACACTCGCTGTGAAAATGGCCATTTTGCGGCCAGTGCGCAGACGCTGAGACAGTTGTCCTTACAAATCGAATCGGTTTATGGCTTGGTCTCCAATCTTCTATCCTGTCTCGTTGGGTTTGCTTTCGATCTGTACAAGGCGATCTGTGGGTGCACACTTGAAGCAAGTTACTGTACGGTTCGCGGCTAATCTTGCTTGTCTGGCAACTGAGCGAGCATCGCTGACTTGGTTCGGAATATCACTTCCTTTACCAAAGTACATCTCATCGGGCGTCTGGCCCTCGAATGCCGAATGGGGAATGACGCGGTTGTGCTGGTCTACGTAGAAGGCTGTTTGCTTGCGCACGTCGTCGATCGAATTGAGGTTGTTCAAGTACAACCACCAGTGCTTCAGCATTCTCCACCACGATTCGATCATGCTGTTCGAGAATACGACGTCGACTTGGGCCAGGATGCGCTGGATCGTACCAATAGCAACGAGTGCATCCACATGTGCGTTGAGGTTCTCGACCCCGCTGTCCATGAACACCTTCGGGACAACGTCCTCCAATCCCTTGGCAGCTTCGATCAAGAGTTTGCTCGTTGTGCTGGTGTCGTAGGTTTCGTTGGCTTGCCACGCCAGGATGCGCCGAGAGAAGTTATCGATCACAGCGTGAATGTACACTTTCGCTCCGCCCACCAAGCGAATCAGGGTCATGTCCACATGCCAGATCTCGTTGGGTTTGGTGGCTCGGACTCCAACTCGGGGTTTAGGTGGATGGAGCCTGG
>CAIJIZ010000298.1 GCA_903820735.1 uncultured Pirellula sp. | reverse complement strand
CTTGGAAACTTGCGCGGACTACGGCCCAGGAGGACCGCACCACGATTGCGCGGACCGCACCACCATAGAGCCGCAAAGACGAGCGCAGCGAGGCGTCCAGTGCGATTGGGGTGCGCGGACAATTGCGCGGACTACGGCCCAGGAGGACCGCACCACGATTGCGCGGACCGCACCACGATTGCGCGGACCGCACCACGATTGCGCGGACCGCACCACGATTGCGCGGACCGCACCACCATTGCGAGGACTTCACCACGATTGCGCGGACCGCTACGACTTCTGCGAGGCGATGTCATCTTCAGCGATGTCGGCTTTAGGTTTGAAACGTGTGGCCGTGTTGCTCCATCGAGCCGTCTTGAAGTTTCTCGAGATATGAGCCCATCTTGCGGAACTTCTCGTAGCGTTGCTCGGTGAGTTCATCAGCGGAGAGTTTGCAGAGTTGATCAAGAGTTTTCGAAAGGTAACTTTTGACGCGCGAAGCCATTTGGTGGTGATCGCGGTGAGCGCCTCCAAGGGGTTCTTCGATGACATCATCGACAACGCCGAGCTTTGGGAGGTATTGGGATGTGAACCGAAGGACTTCGGCGGCTTTGGGGGCATGCTGGTGGCTTTTCCACAAAATTCCTGCGCAACCTTCGGGGCTGATAACCGAGTAGTAAGCGTATTGCAGCATGGCGATGCGGTCTCCTACACCGATACCAAGTGCCCCCCCCGAGCCACCTTCGCCGATCACGATGCAAATGATGGGCGTTTGCAATTGGCTCATCATGAACATGCTCTCCGCAATGACTTGGGCCTGGCCTCGCTCTTCGGCTCCAATGCCGGGATAGGCTCCAGGGGTATCGATGAAGGCGATGATCGGGAGTTTGTATTTTTCCGCGAGTTTCATTTTCGACATCGCTTTGCGGTAGCCTTCGGGGTGCGCGCAGCCGAAGTGGCAAGCGGCGCGTTCTTTGAAGGTACGGCCTTTTTGGTGGCCTACGACGAGTACTTTTCGTCGTCCGAGTTTGGCGAAGCCGGTTAGCATAGCGCGGTCGTCGCCGAAGAATTTATCGCCGTGTAGTTCGATGAATTCGTCGAAGGCTAAGTTAAGGTAATCGCGTGTATAGGGTCGGTTCTTGTGCCGGGAGACTTGGACGATTTGCCAAGGGTTCAGGCCCGCGTAGATTTCGCGGGTGGTTTCAGTCCAGCGGCGTCGTAGTTGCCGAATCTCTTCTTGTTCCGTCTCGCTGAGCTGCGTCTGGCTTTCGAGCTGGCTCAAGCGGGTTTCGATGTCGAGCATGGGTTGTTCAAATTCGAAGCCGGGAGGTGTGCTGGACATATGCGATGCAGTTTAAAGCGAGTTGGAATTTGTAAGGATCGGACGTTTGACGTTGAGTTCAGAGGAGAGTTTTCTCGGAAGGAAACAGAAACGAAACAGATCAGGATGGGGCATCGATTCTGCCACCACCTTGATAGTCATCGAATGGGTTGGTGTCTGGAATGCGAGGTGGTTTTTTGAAGATTGGGGTGGCTCGGATCATCTTCAGTACATCCCACATGTCCTGTGGACGTTCCTCGGGTTTTTTCGCAAGCATCTTGCGGATGATGTTATTGAATTCGGCAGAAACGTTATCGTTGCCGACGAGTAGTGATGGGACAGAAGCCGAGAGGTGTTTCGAGAGGAGTTCGTTGGGAGTGTTGCCCGTATAGGGAGCTTTGCCGGTGATCAGTTCATAGATCATGCAGCCCATCGAGTAGATGTCGCTTCGGGGGTCAAGTGTGCCTCCGCGAATTTGCTCTGGGGACATGTAGGAGCGGGTGCCTTCGACTTTCGTTTTTCCAGCGAAGAATTTTCCGAATCCAGTTTTGATTTTCTTGGCGATCGTAAAGTCGATCAGTTTGACATCCCAGTCTCGGCTAAGCAGAACGTTATCGGGTTTGATATCGCAGTGGACGTAGCCTTTGGAGTGCAAATAGTAAAGGCCTTCGGAGGCTTGTTCGACGATGCTAGGAAGTTTATAGGCGATTGGTTCGGGGCCGCGTCGCATGGCCATTTTCAAGTTGAGTTCGCTGAAGAGTTCCAAGACGATAAAGGGAGTCTCTGCATCGGTTCTGTATTCGATCAGCTTGATGATGTTTTTGTGGTTGAGTTCTTTTGCGACTTCGAACTCGTGTTTGAGAAACGCGATTTCATCTTTGTTTCCGCGTTGTTCGGGGCGGAGGACTTTCAGCGCGTAGCGTTTGTTGTCTCGGTCGAGGATGGCTTCCCAAACTTGGCAAGTGCTACCGAGTCGGATGAGGCGAGCCAATCGGTAGGGCCCGAGGAAATCTCGTACTTTGACCATAGGTGGACGTGCCGATGCGAGCGAGAAGTGAACTGAGGGTGGAAACGGCGATCCTACCCCCCTACCCTGCCCTAAGAATTTGAAGCCTTGGAGATCACGGGCCAACCGAATGATGGGCCGATGGGTGGTTAGGAATCGCTGGAATCGTTAGTATAGGCAAATTCGGTACAATCCGAAAGGTTTGGAAGAATCGGCAGTGGCCGGAGCAGGTCAGCCGGCGGGCTTTTTATTTGTTTCATCAATGATTCTCAAGAGGAGATTGGATATGGCAAGGTCTGGAGTGATAACGTTCAAGGGGATGCCGATGACGTTGGTGGGTGAGGAGCTCAAGGTCGGCAGCAGCCTGCCGGAGTTCACTTTGCACTATTTTGAGGGTGGATTGAAGACGATCACTCGCGCGGATTTGGTTGGCAAGCCGACGATTCTGTCGATGGTTCCATCATTGGACACCGGCGTATGTGCGATACAGACACGCAAGTTCAACGGGGAGCTTGCGGCTATGGAAGGAAAGATCAATGCTGTGACAGTCAGTCGCGATTTGCCTTTTGCGATGAATCGATTTTGCGGAAGCGAATCGATCAAGAGCATGCGGGTAGGTAGCGATTATCAGAATGGGGATTTTGGGACCAAGTTTGGGATGACGATCGATGAGTTGAAACTGCTGACGCGTGCGGTTGTCGTTGCGGATGCGAGCGGCAAGGTCGTTTATGCGGAGATTGTTCCTGAAGTTACGAGCGAGCCAAATTACGACGCAGCGTTGTCAGCGCTGAAGTCGCAGGTCGGCTAGTGCTTTCGTTTGGGCCATGCCTTCCTGAAGTGATGTGCAGAGCGAAACTCATAGAGATGTCGATTATTTGAAGAGCTGGGGAGCTACGAGGCCCTCGGCTCTTTTTCATTGGACCGGTGCTGATGAGTAGTCCTGAAGCCGTATCGGCTTAAAGCTGTTTTTTAGGGCTTCTCAAATGTTACTTACTTATAGGTGCTGCCGGTTATCGATGCTTTCACAGCGTTAGAGAGGCTTATGCCGCAGACTCTTGGAGCAGCCTCGTCTCTTTAGCCCCCTGCCCTACCCCTCCGAAGTGTGATTTGTCAAAAAGATTTTCGAAAGATTGTTGGAGATATTGTTGAATCGCGCCCACTAATCGGGTACAACCACTCTCCGTATCGCTCTTGGCGGTCGCAACGTTTCATTAAAGTGGGAATCGCTGGTGTGTTTCATCAGTGTTTTACGCGGAGATCGCAGCGCGACCAATCACCCCGGCCGAAGTGATCCTTTCATGACTTGAAATCAAAGAGTCCTGCGTATCTTCGTAGACCTAGCTGCTTGTCCTTTTCGGCGCGGTGGCTTGACGGTTTGCTTGTCGCAGCGGCACTGGTCTCTAGTGTCTGAAAGTCGATCGTTTCCTCTGAATGGCCGTCGGCTCTCCAGCCTTACCGATATCGTAAGTTTGGCGTTCTATGGGCATCGGAGATTTCAGCCCGGATTCTTGAAGGATCCCGAAGTAAAAGCTTCGCATCGTACTTCTCTTACCAACGCGAGTCTATTTTTGTTTTGATTTAAACATCTAAGTCTTCTTCACGCTCGCCCCGTACTATCGCCTACATACCTGCTTTCTAGGTCGTTTTCCAAACGGCTGGTGAGGCGCTGCGACTTGCTGCGCCTGTGTCGTCGGATCCGAACCCTGGAGAGGTATGACGCAGTGACTGTTGGCTAAGTTCCAGTTGTTTTCCGGACATTTGTTCTCGTCATTTCACCTGAGGTTCCCCGTTTTATGTTCAAGTCACTTTTGTCGTATTTCAACCGTATTCGTACTGTCCTTTTCGGTCGCAAGGATGGACGCAAGGAGGCTCTCAAGCGGATGGCTTTCGAGCGTAAGCGCAATGGGTTGCGTCAGTTCATTCGCAAGGGATTGCGTGTCGAAGGTTTGGAGCAACGCGCACTGATGGCGGTTGACATGAACGTCATCGGCTCGCCATTTGCCATCGAGATGGATGCTGCGGGTGATGAGGCGATTATTTCTCGATTGCCAGCCGCAGCCCCCTACCCTGCCGCTTTGATGGTGGAGACGAACACCGCCGATCCAGATCAAGATCCTGACGTCACTGGCGACGAGACTTACACGTTTATCCGCACGGCTGGGACAGGAACATCTGGCATTACCGTATCGGACTTCGGAACAAATGCAGGCCAGGTCTTGACCGTCGGTGGCGATCTGGCGATCAGCAATCCAAAGGGTGCTAATCGGGCAATCGCGAGCTTCACCGTTACGGGCATCGAGACGATCAATCTTGAGCAATCGATCAACGTTAGTGGAAGCGTATTTGGAAACGCGGACACCGTGAACGTGGATGATCCCGCCAAGGTTGCTCAAGCGGTGAGCTTGGTTAAGGCAGCGGGTGCTGTGAACGTCGATGCGGGGGCCTATACGGATGGCGCAGTGACGGTAGCCAAAGATAATTTGACGGTGGATATTGCATCGGAAGTGAGTGGTTTTTCCCTCACCTTGGGTTCTGCGAACAACATCACCTTGACCGGCGCTGGTGATATGGATGTCACTGGTAACAGCAACGACAACACGATTGTGGGCAATGATGGTGTGAATGAGATCGATGGCGGTGCTGGTGATGACTCTCTCACCGGTGGTGCTGGCAATGACAACCTCAACGGCGGAGCGGGGGTTGATACGGCTAATTTTACCGGTGGTGTTTTTTCGGCTAACTACTCAGGTTACACAGTAGCTATCAGTGGTACGACGGTTACGGTAACGAAGAATTCCAGTGGTGAAGTCGACACGTTGACCGGAGTGGAAAAGCTTAATTTCAACGATTTAGATGTCTTTGTTGTCGGCGGCGATTCGGCTTACACGACGATCACCGCAGCGATCAATGCAGCGTCTTCTGGAGATGTGGTGTTGATTTCGGCTGGTACCTACAACGAAGCGTTGGAAATTAATAAAGAGCTCCACTTGATTGGATCGGGCAAGGGTACGGATCCCACAGTTGATACGATCATTACGCCGACATCGAGTAATTCGCACGAATCTTTGGATGGCATTTGGTTCGGCGTAGACTCCAACAGTGCGTCGATCGAATCGTTGCGCATCACTGGGGCGACAAACGGGATTCAAATCGCTGAACCGGATGGTGATAACGCAACTGGAAATCTTACGTTCAGCAACGTATCGGTTTCGGGCAATAGCGCTTACGGGGTGAACTTCCGCAACGCTATTTCGGCGGAAACTGGAATGGTGATGATCGAAGACTCGGAATTTTCGAGCAATGGGAGCGTCGGGGTTCGCTTCCCATCGACGGGATCATTTGCGGGGGTGAGCATCACCGGCAGCGACTTTGCTAACAACGGCGCGCAAGGGCTCTCAACTGGTGGAGCCACGGTGACCAGTGTAACGATTAGCGACAGTACCTTCACCAACAATGGAACGGGCGCTGTGGCGGGGCATGGCGATGTGATTTTGTTCTCGTTCAATGGTAATGCAACGCTATCGGGGCTAACGATTTCAGGGAATGGGCAAGGGGGTAATGGATTGCAGATCTCGGGGGCAACCGATCCATCGGTTGGAGTCGAACCCGATCCGCGCAAGGCGGTCAGTCCGATTGGCACTGTAAGTTTGTCGGATATCACCATCAGCGGCAGTTATGGTCGAGATGTCTTTTTGATTGCTCGCTATACAGATTTGGTGGGTTTGACAGCTAGTGAGCTGAGCATCACTGCAGCGCAAGGTAATTCGCAAGGGTGGACTCAAGCCGCGTTTTACAACGTTGGGGGTGATGTTTCACTGGCTGATTATGGCTTGGATACCGCAGGCCTTCGCGTAACGATGTCGACGAATAACGGTGTCGATTTCGCGAGTGCGACGGACTATACCGAAGGGGCCACGCTGAGCGGGGGTTCGGGCACTGATGTGCTACTTGGGTATATCCTCGATGATACGCTTGAGGGAGGTGCCGGTACCGACTATTTAGGCGGCAACGCTGGCGATGATTCGCTTACCGGTGGAGCTGGAGACGATACGATCGACGGTGGTACGGGCGCTGACACGGCTGTATTCAGCGGCAACTATGCGGACTACACGGTATCGTTCAGTGGTTCAAACATATTGGTTACGGGAACAGATGGCAGTGATACGGTAACGAATGTTGACAAGCTGACTTTCGGTGATCGATCGGTATACATCGTCAACGTAGCAGGTAGCACGATCACG
>CAIJIZ010000297.1 GCA_903820735.1 uncultured Pirellula sp. | reverse complement strand
GGAGCAATTCAACCAAAATGTACGGTCGATGCTCACAGACTAGAAAACAAGCCTCGCCGTATAAGTGTAACGTTTATTGAGCGATTGTTGACTCTATAAACGCCGGAATTATCGATACTTTAGGCTCAATTTAACACCCCAAGTAAAGTGCAGTTCACTCAACAGCGTACCGTTTAGACAGCTTTCGGACCGATCGCTACATCACCAAAGGCATGAACCTCTTCACAGATCTTTCTCAAGACGGCGAAAGGGTCATTAGAGGCCTGTGAGAATCGCTCGCCATCGATCACCAACGGGGCTCCTATGACAACCAAAGGGGCACCGTATCTCGGGGTGCTGATGGCTTGCTCTAAAGTCAATCCACCAACCGCCTGCACCGGGACTTGAACCGCTGCTACAACCTCCCGCAATTCGTCCAACGGGTTCGGAGGACGCTTGCCCATCGCTGCGATCCCCCGCCGCTCGTCGTAACCGATGTGGTGGATGACATAGCCACATCCCAAATCCTCAAGTCGCTTCGCTCCGTCGACCATGGTCTCATAACCAAGATTATCACCCATGACGCCAATGCCAAAGTCTCTTCCGGCTTTGACGACGCACTTAATCGTCTCTTCATGGGCCCGGGCCATGACTACCACATGAGTAGCCCCCGCCTTGGCCATCATCTCCGCTTCGAGATAACCACCATCCATGGTCTTCAAGTCCGCCACAATCGGAACTCCCGGGAACCGCTCGCGCAGCCCACGTACGGCCCGCAGCCCCTCAGCCAAAATCAATGGCGTACCGGCCTCAAGCCAATCGACCCCAACCGCCATCGCCGCTTCGGCCGTAGCCAAAGCATCCTCGAGGTTGGTAAGATCCAGCGAAATCTGAACCTTAGGCTTCATCGAAGTCGGTTTATTGGAAGCAGATGACATGGATACTTATGCCCTTTGGACTTGTGGTGGGGAGGTCTTCTCGAGACACGAAGCAATGTGCCGAACAGCTTGCCGCAACCTCGCTTCGTTCTCCACGAGCGAAAGTCGCAAATAGCCTTCGCCCGAAGGACCGAAACCGCCCCCTGGGCTGACCGCAACGTTGCCTTGCTCAAGCAAATGCATTGCGAAATCAATAGAATTCATATTCGACGCCCAAGGCTCAGGAATCTTTGCCCACACAAACATACCCGCCCTTGGCGTGGCTGCTTCCCAACCGATGCGTCGCAGTCCCTGGAGCAACACGTCGCGACGCCCCTGATAAATCATCGACTGCTTCGCAACCGTCGCCTCGGTGTCTCGCAATGCCACAATCGCCGCAATCTGAATGGCTTGGAACATTCCGTAGTCGTAGTACCCCTTGATGGTCGACAACCCACGGATCATCTCGGCGTTGCCGGCACAAAAACCAACGCGCCAACCAGCCATGTTGTACCCCTTACTCATCGTCGTGAATTCCACGCCGACATCTTTCGCTCCCGGTGCGGAAAGGAACGAAGGTGGCTGGTAGCCATCATAAGCAACGTCTGCATAAGCGAAGTCGCTGATGACCATCAAACCATACTTCTTGGCTAACTTGACAACATCCGTGTAGAACTCCGGTTCAACCGTCACGGTCGACGGATTATGCGGATAATTGACGATGAGCATCTTGGGCTTGGGATAAAAATGCTCGCACGTATAAGCGATATTCGAAAGATATCGCTCGGTATTCGAGACATCGAGTGACACCACGTTGCCCGATGCCAGAATCACACCATACATGTGAACAGGAAAGAAAGGTGCGGGGATGATCGCCGTATCCCCTGCCCCAATCATGGCCAACAACATGTGCGAAAAACCTTCTTTAGACCCCAAACAGACAATGGTTTCTGTTTCAGGATCAAGCCGAACGCCGTACTTGCGCAAGTACTTGCTCGTCAGCTCTCTTCGGAGATTTAAAATGCCATTGCTCTTCGAATACCCGTGATTTCGAACATCCGAGGCCGCTTCAGAGAGTTTTTCGATAACCAACGGATCAGGCGGATCGCTAGGATTGCCCATCCCCATATCGATCACATCCTGGCCGGCCCGCCTTTTTTGATAGAGCAAGTTATTGATGCGTCCAAACAAATACGGTGGCAACCGATGCACACGCGGTGCATACTCGACCTTGAAAGGTGTCTCTTGCATCCTAAAAACCTCTAAATTGGCTCAATGACGATCTGACAAAATCACGTTCTTACGACGATCTTCAACGCTCTGACTTCGCCAGCCCGCGGAAAAGCATAAACGACCCATTACAACCAGAAAAGGTCTACGGGGCCGTTTTGCTTATCACAACCGATGTTCGAGCTATTATCATCTCAACTCATGGACGCCAAACCTAGGGGCATCCACTTCGAGACAATCCACTTCGAGACAATCCGTTAGGCGATCGAGCAGCCTAAGCTACCTGCTTGAGAAAACCTTCGAGCATCTTGGAACGAACAGGATTCTGCAACTTGGCTACCGCCTTGGATTCAATTTGCCGAACCCGCTCCCTGGTCACCTTGAAAATTCGACCCACTTCTTCAAGCGTATACGAATATCCGTCGGTCAATCCGTACCGCAGTCGGATGATTTCTCGTTCGCGGAAAGTCAAAGTCTTTAGCAACGAATCGATGCGATCTCGCAACACTCCATTATTGGCATTGCGCAAAGGATTGTCGCTCGAAGGATCCTCGATGAACTCTCCGAACGAACTATCTTCACCTTCTCCAACCGGCCGATCCAAACTCGCTGGATTTCGTCCGATATCCATCACCCGTTGAACCTCTTCGGGGGCAATTTGAGCCGCGTCGGCAATTTCGTAAATCGATGGGGTGCGTTGCAACTCGTGTGTCAGTTGCTTCTCGATGTTTCGCAACTTGCTCAGCACATCGATCATGTGAACCGGGATTCGGATCGTACGAGCTTGGTCAGCAATCGCTCTAGTAATGGCTTGGCGTATCCACCAAGTCGCATACGTGGAAAATTTAAATCCGCGTCGATACTCGTACTTGTCCACCGCACGCATCAATCCCGTATTGCCTTCTTGAATCAAATCCAAAAAGCTCATGCCTCGATTTCGATACTTCTTTGCGATCGAAACGACGAGTCGAAGATTGCCGCTGGACAACTGACGCTTAACCGCTTCGTATTCGCGAAAGTTCTTTCGGAACTCTTCCACTCGCGCTCGCAATGATCGCGGTGACTCTTGGGTGGTCATGATCAGATGACGCAGTTCACGTCGGTAACGATCAAGCTCCAGCGGCTGCGAGCCGGAATCTCGCAACTCGCGTACCTTGGCTTGGAGATAATCCATACGCTGTGAGTATTGTTCAAGTTGTCGCATCAATGGGATAACGCGACGCGATCGCAAACTGAGCTCTTCCACAAGCACCAGTGACTTCAGTCGCCGACGCTGATACGACTGCCTTGCAATCGCCTTCACCCCTTCAGGCGTGCTGCGTCTTACGATGGAATGAAAGTCCCGTCGGTTCTCGTCGATCAATCGATCTAGTGTCGCGATGTTCAATGGCATCCGACCACTGACCTGCTCCTTGGTCAATTGCTCAGTCAAAGAAACTTTGATGGTTCGGTCAAATGGAAGAACCCCCAACGACACCTTGCGAAGGATCTCCAATGTATGCCGAAGCGCAAAATCGTTTCCAAGCACCGCTCGACGGAACTTGCGACGCGTAATTTCAATCTTCTTCGCTAACGAAATTTCTTGCTCGCGGGTAAGCAGCGGAATCTCGCTCATCTGGCTCAAATAAACTCGCACCGGATCGCTTGGAACCCGCGTTCTCTCCGCAGGTGCAAGCGGAAGATCCTTGGCAGGACGTTGCGACTCGCTCGACTCTTCCGTAACAAGCTTCAGGCCTGCTCGTCGCATGCGTTCATCAACCGATCCGCTTTGCTGCGATTGGTCATAACTCGCAACCCGATGGTCATCCGAATCGATGATCTCGACTCCAACACGCTCAAGAGCTACCAACAATTCATCGAGCTTCTCCGCTGAACTCGCTTCATCAGGCAAGTACTCGCTGACTTGATCGTATGTCAAAAAGCCTTGGTTTCGTCCCAATGCAACCAACGCACGCAGTTCCAACATTTGGCTTTCCATGTGCTCAACTCCTTTGGCATAGTGGAAAAAGATCTCGATTGAACATCCGTTGTTCTATCGCTGGGTCTTCTAACAGTTAAAAATTCTTAAGTCACAAAATCACCTGTTGCCGTTTGTCCCCGTCATCGATGGATCGGTCTTTCTTGAAATTGAAAATCACTCAAGGCCCAGTCGGTGTTGGGCCCGTCGGTTCAATCCCATGACGCAATCTCGCTTGACGAATCAACGACTCTAACACATCGAGCTGTTTGTCTTCATCGAGAAGTCCGTTCTCTAAAGCTTGTCGCTGAGAATCACGGTGCGTTGACTCACCTTGATCTCCCCAGTGCTCGCACAAGGAATGCAAACGAGCCTCTGCATCAAGCAGCGCTTTGCTCGCCTTCACTAGTGCAACTTCTTGAATGCTCTCCAAAACACTCTTTAAGTCCGGATCCTCGGCGGCCGCTAACACACTTGGATAGTCCAGCGCCCCACCTTCGAAATCCAAATCGATGTACAACTGAAAAACTCCTCGAGCTGTGCTCGAAGCAAGCTGCTTGACAGGAAAACGCTCAATAGCAAAAGGAACCAACTCCGAATGAAGCACCAGAATCTCCAACAACTCCAGTTCCACCGGCGATAGCTCCCGATATCGATACTCCTGCTCTTCAATCAACTCCTCTTCGTCTTGCCCCCCTCCAGGTCGCAAATGCTTCGAATCCGCTCGCAATCGCTCAAAGCGCTCGGCTCGCTCACGCAACTCAAAAAGTCTCGAGCGGACCTCTGTAAGCCCAATGCCAAATTGCCGAGCTAGCCTCGAGAGGATTTGCTCCTGCCGCAATTTAACTCGACTGTCGGATAACCTTACCGGCATCTTCGACATCGCTCCAAGCACACTTTCCAAGGCAAGCGTTGCTCGATGCGTGTCGAGCAACGGATCAAATCCGGTGCAAGCAGTCTGTATTTTGAACTCCAATGCGTCGACCGACTTGTCGATCAACTCCCGCATCGACTCTGAGCCATAACGGACCAGAAAATCACAAGGATCCAGCTCCTCTGGAAGGGTCAAGATCCGCAAGTCCATCTCCTCGACTAGAAACAACTCGAGGACTTCTTGTGTCCGACGTCGACCAGCTTCGTCACCGTCGAGTACCAAGACCACCGTATCACAGTAACGCTTCAGCAAACGAATGTGGTTTTCCGTCAGTGCCGTACCACAACAAGCCACAGCATTGTCGATGCCATGCTGATGGGACATCATCACATCGGTATATCCTTCCATCACCAAAGCCACCCGGCTCTTCGTGATTCGCTCCCTAGCATGATTCAACCCGTAGAGCGTCTGGTTCTTATGATAAAGCTTTGTCTCGCTGCAGTTGATGTACTTTGCTACGTCGCTCGGACCTCCCGGCAATATGCGACCACCCAAAGCAATTGGACGGGACTGCGGATCGTATATTGGAAAAATCAGTCGGTCACGGAAACGATCGTAACGCGTACCTTTTTCACTGACGCCCAATACACCAACCTTCTCCAACGCATCGACGCTGATTCCAGCCCCTGCCGCCCGATCTACTAACCAACTCCACGAACTCGGTGCGTACCCCAATTGGAATCGATCGACAATCTCTGAAGTTAAACCACGCTCCAACAGATATTCTCTCGCGCGCTGAGCGACCTCGGTGCGACTAGCTGAATCTTCGTTTGATCCCTGTCCGGGCACTGCCCCCTGTCCCGTCATTGGCCCCAACAAACTGCGGTATTCACGAACCACCCACTCCATCGCTCGGTACAACTGACGCTTCTCTACCGTTCGCTCGGGAATAGATATCGAAGGTGGAAATTCGCCACTTGGAACCATCGATGTCTTCGTAACCGAAGGTTGCGATAAGCTCGGTTCCGACTGCTTGAAACCCGATGTCTGAGCTGTAGGGAAGCGAGGCGACTCAGGTGGTTCAATGAAAATTCCGGCTCGTTCAGCGAGAAACTGCATCGCTTCCGGAAACGACATCCCTTCACGTTGCATCACAAAACTAAAGACATCTCCACCCACATCGCACACCCAACACTTCCAACTCTGCCGCTCGGGATGTATCTGCATACTCGGACGGCGATCGTCGTGGAACGGACACCGCGCGACGAAACCACGGCCCTGTCGCCGCACTTCGACGTAGCTACCGATCACGTCGACGATGTTCAAGGCGGCACGCACTTGCTCCTTCGTCGCATTATCAAATCGCGATGCCATAAGATTTCTGGGTTTACTTGGACGCGGGAAAATGGTATTTCGCTACTACCGCGATGCAGCAACTGCCCCAATGTCGAGCCGTCCGTAGCTCGGGCAAAGAGTATCTTCAATTTAACATCACGGCGTCAACACCATTTTTTCCATTTTTGCTAAAGTCCACGTCT
>CAIJIZ010000296.1 GCA_903820735.1 uncultured Pirellula sp. | reverse complement strand
CTCGAATATCGAGCTTACTGCCGACGAACTTACTTCTGCTTATTGCAAAATCGCCTACAAGCGAACCCGCAGCTTTGAGAAAGCGGCAAAGCTCTTGCAGTTAGACCGTCGGACGGTTCGAAGAAAATCCGATGCCACGGATTGATTTGCTCAGTCGTTGTGTACCATATTACACCCGGGTCCTAGTATGACAGCTTGTCCCTAGCATTACATCCTCCCACTTTGCTTCTGATCTGTGGCTTGTCGCTCAAACTTGCCAGTATTTCACGTCATAAATCAGTCCGAATAAATCAATTCGTATAAATCAATCCGTAAATTACCGGAACAGTACCCATTTACGTTCAATTCCGCTGCCCTTGTGGTGCTTCGCTGCGTTCGAATGAGTCGCTTGCGGGCAAAAAAGTCAAATGCCCGAAATGCGGTAAGCAATTACAGATCAAACAAAGTCCCAGCGAATCCGTTCCGGATCAATCGAACCGTGAGGCTATCAAGCCGATCAAGCCGAGGCAGGAGCCGGTAGGTCGCCAGGAACAGTCGGATTGGGAATCCACTCCAGACTCATTACCGGCGGATCCGTTCCCAACGACGATGAATACGGGTCGAAGTCCGATGCTGCCTCAGAAATCGCCGATGAAAGCTTCGAGCAAGCCGAATTGGCTGTGGATCGCGCTGCCGGTCGGAGCCCTTGCACTCGCAGGAGGGATCTTCGCAGCATTTACCATGAATCGCAATTCGTCGATCGAGGGTGCTTTTCGCGCTTCGCCCCCCGCAGCCCAAAATACTTCGTCCGCTTCTCCCGTTCCCTCGACAGCGACAGGTTCGGATGGGAATATTGGGACTTCCAGCGCGGCGACGAATACGCCAACCCCTGCTGGAATCTCAGGGGCCGTTGGTCCGGAAGTTTCTAAAATCGCAAATCCTGCGATTCAACTTGCCGAAGAGTTCGCTACCCACGGTAGGCAAGGGAGCTCAAGCTTGGCGCTGGGCATGATTGCAATCGAGGACTTCGAAAAGCGACTCAAGGATGCTCCGACGGCATCTTGGGAAGCGATCGTCAAGAGACTTGAGCCCCCTAAAGTGATGAATCACCTTAAGAGCAAGAGTCTCGAGAGCACTCCGTTGGACGAGGGATTTCGGCATTGGCGTGTACTCGGTGAGACCGTCTTTCAAAATCAACCTGCGGTCTTAGTCAGGTATTACTCCGATCCGGAGTACCCACACCAACTGATAGGAAGCTCACAGAAGCTTCAAGACGTCACGAAAGTTATGAGCCTCGACGAATTCAAGCAGGCTGCTTCGGATCTGGTTTCCTACAACGCCAAAGATCGCAATCGAATTCCACCTTCAAGCACTCCGGATACCTTCGGGTTCCTGCCTCCACGGTTTGGTTACTTGATGCTAATCCTTGAGAACAATTCCGACAAACCTCGAATCGTCGATATCGTCAATGTGCTTGGACAGGTTCCGATGAGTCAGATTGCTGGTTCGATTTATTTGGCGGATTGGCAAGTCGTGGAGATTGGATTCGGATCTGAGAGCGAATACAAGAAGCGACTTGAGAAAGCCAATGCGGTAGGGAGGAAAGCATTCAGTATCTACGGAACGGTACCCAAGACCCCGGATCTCTCGATGGGACCTGAAATCGTATCAACCCCTGGTCTATGGTTTCGTCCACCGGAGAATGTAAGCCCAGACTTCCGAGAGCAAGTCAACAAATCGGTGACCGAATGGGTTTCCAAGCAAGAACCTAGCCGAACAAAATCGCTTGCGGGAATTGCCAATGCCCTCGATCAATCCTCAAGCGATACCGGTGGCTTGATCGCTGAGTTTCATAAACAGTATCCTGGTGATCCCGGTGCCGACTTGGCTGTGATATCGTTTGCAATGACCTCGATCGAGCCGCGAATGCCTGAAGCCCTTTTGCCTGTGATCGATCAATCCGCTGAGACGTTGCACAAGACCTTTCAGGATGCGTTCATGCTCTATGTGCGAGGATTGGTTCAGGAAGCCAAGGGAGATCAAGCGGCATCGAGTAAGTTCATGCAACAAGCCAATCAAAGCGGTTTTGTATCGATGAGGATGCTCAGGAAACCCTTCGAAAGGGCTATTAAAGATGCCGATAAAGACAGGGCGATTGCGGCATTGAAGCAAATCGGAGCATACTGGTCCAAGGGCGATTTGGATAAGTCCTCGAATGTCGAGGGACAGTTCAGCCACCTTTGGGATGTCGCGCGGGATAAAGCAAATCAGGTCAACGGTGATTTAGTGCAGCGGGATGCCATCAGCGGTGGGCTTGGACGACGCAATCCGGGAAACAATCCTGAATCATCACCGCTTGGCAGCATGGCTCCACGCGGCATGCAACCGGGAGCCTCGCGCGGTGGCGGGGATCCTTCTGTGCCCCCGCAGTCAGCTTCCGGCCCATTCAACAGGGAACCTGGTTTTGCTGGCCCCGGCGCTCCAAGTGGCCCCGGTGCTCCAAGTGGCCCCGGTGCTCCAAGTGGCCCCGGTGCTCCAAGTGGCCCCGGTGCTCGTGGCCCGGGTGGTAGACCTGGGCCTTTCGGTGGTAACCCTCCCGGACCATCTTCACCGAGCGCATCATCACCGAGCGCAAATGTTCAATTCGTTCTGCAGTCAAAGTCCCCCATGGACCCTAATGCGATCCTTGGGAAACTCAAAGAGAAGCTTAGTGCGGGCAATTTCCAAATGTCTTCTTCAGGCAACAACGCCACGATTACGCTTGGGTTCGCCGGTCCGCTTGAAGATGCCGTCAAGGCGGTGGATTTTGGCAAGGTGATCAAGCAGGATCAAGCAACGCGCACGATCACGGTGGAACTCCCTTAGTTGGGTCAGTACCAGCGGACTTCGAGGTGTAGCTGTATCAAATGCTCGTATCCGATCCGGGGACGCTTTATGCTACCCCCGAAGCTGATAGTTTTCCCAAGCACCTTAGACTTCAGTGCAGTTGTACGCAAATAACTTCGTTGTCGTCGCGCAAGTAACCGAAACCATCCGCAATCGAAACGGCTTGCCGGTTCTTACCAACGAGCGATACGCGACCTAGTTCTTGGAATCCCTTGGGATCGGCTTTAGCGATTACCAATTCACCTTCGATCGTTGTCAACCAGAACTTTCCATCTGCATAGACAAGGTTTCCTTTCCCGAATCGACTCTTCTGCCAAACAGGTTTACCTGTCTTGGCTTCAATGCAGGAGAAGTGACTTACCGGGCCGGCCGCTCCGACGTTATCAAATCCGTACAGGTGATCACCTAGAAGGATCGAAGTTTGCCATTCGTTTCGCATGACGCTTTTCGAATCCAGGGACTTCCATCGCTCCGAGGTGGTGTATTTCCCGTTCTCTTTTTTAATGTCGATCAGTACAGAGCCGTGGTTCTCTCCTGCGGAGATGAAGACTGCGTTGTCGATTGCAATGGGAGTTGCCGTATTGCAACCATAGTCGGTCTCGAATGGATAATTCCAAAGGACTTGGCCACTACCGGGTTCGATCCCCAGGACTGCTGTACCAGTGATGCTGACTACTTGCGGTGTACCTTGGATATTGAGCAACGTCGGCGAAGAGTACCCGGCGTGCCCTGCACCGGCTTTCCAAAGAACTTTTCCATCGTCGGTAGCCAACGCCACAACTGCTCCCCCATCGCCTCCGACGTGGACGATGACACGATCATTGACGACGAGCGGTGAGCTCGACATCCCGTATTCCGAGGGTTGGGTAGAGAATGTTTCAATGAGATTCTTACGCCACAAGACTTTGCCACTTTGAAGCTCAGCAGCAACAAGGATACCTTCACCGGAATATGCAAAAACGTTTTGGCCTGCGATGCAGGGTGTTGCTCGTGGCCCATCTCCCATGGCGTTCTTGAAGGCCTTCCCCATTTCGACTTTCCACTTCGCGTTGCCCGTGAGGGTGTCGAGCGCCACGAGCAGTTGCTGGTTCTCAGCGTTCCAGGTCGTCAGCGCATATTCTCCTTGGACGGCGATCGCAGACATTCCCACTCCACCAGGGGCTCTCCAGCGGATGGTAGGTCCCGAATCTGGAAATGCGTCGAGTAGTGATTTCTCGGAGGACATGCCGTTTCTCTTCGCGCCTAGAAACTGAGGCCAATCATCCCCCCGAAGGAGACTTGTCCATAGAGCCAATGCAAGCAGCGTACTTACGAACCGCGCGAGCGTGCACCGCGCGACCGTGAACCGCGCGACCGTGCACCGCCGAAGAGAAATTAGGATCATTGAACTTTGTCCTTTGTTTGTTATCCGCGAGATCGCAACAAAAGCGATTGCACGCTATATGCCCGCGAGACCAAGCTTTGATTGTAACGACTTTTGGAGAGCAAACAGGACAGTTGCGTTGGAGAAGCGACTAACCTAGGTTTTCTTTTG